>CAYNPQ010000001.1:0-136900 GCA_964399065.1 uncultured Treponemataceae bacterium
CCGAGGCCACGTGGACGTGGACGAGGGCGCGCATCGAGGCCGAGAGGCTCGTCGTCGTGAGGCGCGCGAAGGTCTCGTGCATGATCTGGACGGTGCGGATCTGCTCCTTCGAGAATTTGTCCGGCCGCTTGAAGTCGTATATCTTGATCTTCCGCGTGTCCGCCGCCGGCTTGATGGTCTCGAGCTCGGTTTCCCCGGCGTTGATCGCGGTGAGGAGCTGGTCTATCTCATCCTGTGACAGGACTTCGGTCATGCGCCCTCCTGGGCCTCGCCCGGCTCGGCCTTCGCCTCTCTCGCCGCGCCCGGCCTACATCGCGACCACGTCGAACTTCTCGAAGAGGACCTCCTTGAGGGAGGGCTTCGTGAGGATCTTGTTGATCGCCTCGCGCAGCTCTTCCTTGATGACGGCCTCCTTGTCGGGGGCCAGGTCCTGGGCGTACTTCTGGCTGAAATAGGAGCGGAGGAAGTCGCGGAGCTGGGGCAGGCGCTGGGTGACCTGGTTCGGCGCCTCCTTGTCGTTCATGTCGAAGCCGAGGTTGAGCTTGACGACGAGGGAGGAGGGCTCCTTGTCGAGGGTGCGCGCGCGGATCTCGCCGATGGTCGTCACGTACTGGTAGACGGGGGTCGCCTGCTGGTAGGACTCCGAGACGGAGACGACCTCCTGGCGCTTGCCCTGCTTGTTGAGGATGCCGACCGTGACGACGACTATGGTGACGATGAAGATCACCGCGCCGAGCCCGATGCCGGCGAACATGAGGATCCGCGCCAGTCCCGGGCCCGCGCCCTTGGCCTTGGCGGGGCGGGAGGCCTCGGCCTCGCCCTCGGCGAAATTCATCTCTTGGTCGTCGACATTGTCCGACATCGCGTCCTCCCGGTCACGCGGGAACGGTCCCCGCTCCTCTGATTATCGGTCAGCTCTCCGAGGGGATTAGTATACATGAAGGGAGGACGGAAGAAAAGCGAGCCCGCGCCGGGCCGGGTCGCGCGGAGGGGCCCGCCGGGCGCGGGGACGCGGCCTAGAGGTGGGCCGGATCGAGGACGATGACGTCGATGCGCCGGTTGTAGGCCCGGCCCTCGGGCGTGTCGTTCGAGGCGATGGGCACGGTGTCGGCGAAGCCGGCGACCTGGAAGCGGCGCTCCTCCACGCCGAAGTCGGCGAGGTAATGGAGGGTGTTGATGGCCCGGGAGGCCGAGAGCTCCCAGTTGGAGGCCCACTTCCCTCCCGGGTCGACCGCCGAGGCGTCCGTGTGGCCCTCGACCCGGAACCTGCGCCCCGCGACGAGGTCCGACTTGAGGAGCTCCGCGAGCTTCACGAGGAGGTCGCGGACCTCCTCGATGTTGACCTCGGCGCTGCCGGGCTTGAAGAATGCGTCGGCCGCGAGGCTGATGACGACGCCCCGCTCGTCCGACCCGATCCGGACCTTGTTGGACTTGATCTCGGGCTGGAAGAGGGAGGTCGCCCGCTTGAGGGCCGTGCCGAGGTACTTGCCCTTGTCGAGCGAGGGCAGGCTGGCGACGGTGTTGCCGAGCTCCGCGAGCTTGCCCTGGGCGAGGGTCGAGCCGCCGCTGGAGGCGCCGATGCCGATGTTGTTGAAGCTCGAGATGAGCTCCTGCGTGGCGACGGAGGACTCCTCGTTCGGGTTGAAGAGCGCGACGAAGAAGCAGAGGACGAGGGTCACCATGTCGCCGTAGGTGAGGACCCACTCGCCGATGCCGCCGCCGATCTGCTTGCGCTCTTTCTTCGCCATTTCCCGGCTCCCGTCAGTCCGTCTTGGCCCGGTCGAGCACCGCCTGCTTCTGCCTGGGCGGCAGGTAGCTCGCGAGCTTGACGAGGAGGATGCGGGGGTTGTCGCCGGCCTGGATGGAGAGGACGCCCTCGATGATCATCTCGCGGACCGTCGTCTCCTCGGCGTCCTTGTCGGCCAGGTTGCCGAGCATGGGCTGGAAGAGGAGGTTGGCCATGATGGCGCCGTAGAAGGTCGTGATGAGGGCGACGGCCATGTTCGGGCCGACGCGGCTCTTGTCCTCGAGGTTCTTGAGCATGGCGATGAGGCCGAGGACCGTGCCGAGCATGCCGAAGCCGGGCGCGATCTTGGACCAGTTGTCGAGGAGCTTCAGCCAGTGCGAGTGGCGGTCGTTCATCTGGTTGAGCTCGGTCTCCATGAGGCCGCGGATGATCTCGGCGTCGGTGCCGTCGACCACGAGGCGGAGGCCCTGCTGCATGAACTTGTCGTCGAGGTCCTGGATGACCTCCTCGAGCGAGAGGATGCCCTCTCGCCGGGCCTTCTCGGAGAACTCGTAGAGCTTGTCGACGATCTTCTCGGCCCCGTAGTCGAAGTTGCGGAAGGAGCGCCCCATGATCTTCATGACCGCGAGCATGTCCTTCGTGCCGTACTGGAGCATGAGGGCGCCGAAGGAGCCGCCTATGGTGCAGAAGACCGAGGGTATGTCGACGTAGGTGCCGATCGTGCCTCCCGAGGTGTAGATCGAGAGGACGAGGCAGGCCGCCCCGATCAACAGGCCTATCAGGGCCCCTAGGTTCATGGCATCACTCCTCGTTCTTGAACGCGCCGATGAGGCGCCGGTAGGCCACGATGCGCTCGGTGACCGCGGCCACGCCCTCGCGCACGACGATGCGCTTCCCCGACAGCATGATGAGGGTCGTGTCGGGGTTGCTCTCCATGTACTCTATCTGGTGGGGATTGACGTAGAACGTCTTGCCCGAGAGCTGGGTCAGCTCGATCATCCGTCCTCCCCCCGCGTCGCAGGGGAGGGAGGAGGAAGGGCCCGCACGCGCGGCGCGGCAACACCCTTCCTCTTCCCTCCCCTGCGCGGTCAAACCATCCTATCGCGGCCGGCGCCCGCCGTCAGGCCCCGGCCCCCCGAGGCGCTACCGCTTCAGGGTGAGCAGCTCCTGCAGCATCTGGTCGCTCGTCTGTATAGTCTTCGAGCTGGCCTGGAAGCCGCGCTGCGTGACGATCATGTCCGTGAACTGCTCGGCCAGGTCCACGTTCGCCATCTCCAGGGTTCCGGCGATGATCTTGCCCTTGCCCGCGATGCCGGAAGGCCCGACGTTCGCCATGCCGGAGTTGTTGGACTGGACGAAGTTGGTCTCGCCGACCTTCTCGAGGCCGTTCGGGTTGGTGAAGCTCGCCAGGGCCATCTGGCCGATGACGCGGTTCGACCCGTTCGAGTAGACGGCGGTCACCTGCCCGGTCTGGTCGATCTTGAAGGTGTCCAGGTAGCCCATCGTGTAGCCGTCCTGCTGGAAGACCTTCGTGGAGGAGCGCTCGGCCATCTGGGTGACCGTGCTCGTCGCCGAGCCGACGTTGCCGAGGGCGAGGCGGAAGGATTGCCTGGTGGGTCCGCCGCCGGCCGCCGCCGCCGCTCCCTGCACGTCGAAGGAGACGCCGAGGTCGAGGGCGCCGGTCTCGGGGGAGAGGTTCCCCTGCCCGTCCGCGACGCGCCTGAGCAGGCCGTTGTTGTCGAAGGTCACGGTGAAGGTGTTGCCGGCGCCCGCGGGTTGCTGGGCTCCCAGCGAGACCGCCGCGTTGGTCGGGGTCGCCGCCTCGGGATCCACGGACACCGTCGCCTGCCAGGCGTTGGGCTGCCCGACCGCCTTGCGGAACTCGGTCCGGAGCACGTGGGCCATGCCGAAGGAGTCGTAGATCTTCTCCTCGACTCGCCAGGTGCCGCGCTCGACGGTGTCGGCGCCCGCGCCCTCGGGAATCTCGACGGTGCGCTTGTCGAGGTTGCAGGCGAGGTCCACGCGGCTCGTCGCCTTGGCGGGATCCTTCGAGCCGACCGGTATCACGAGGTCGTCGAGCTGGCCCGAGGTGGAGAGGATCTCCTGGCCGTTGACGACCTTGGCGAGCCAGCCCTGGACGCGATAGCCGGTGCCGGGGTTGACGAGGCGCCCGTCGCGGTCGAGGCCGAAGGCCCCGGCGCGGGTGTAGAGGGTGGACTCGCCCTTCTTCGTCACGAAGAAGCCGTTGCCCTGCAGGGCGAGGTCGGTCATGACGCCCGTGGTCTGCAGCGAGCCCTGGGTGTGGATCGTGTCGACCGAGGCGATCGACATGCCGAGGCCGATCTCCTTGGGGTTCACGCCGCCGACCTCGCCGTTGGGCCGCGAGGCTCCGGACATCTGCTGGTACAGGAGGTCCTGGAAATTCACGCGGCCCTTCTTGAAGCCGGTGGTGTTCACGTTGGCGATGTTGTTGCCGAGGACGTCCATCCGGACCTGGTGGTTCTGGAGGCCGGCGACGCCGGAGAAAAGCGATCGCATCATGCCGCTACCCCTCCTACTCTATGACGGACTCGACCTGGGAGAAGTCGTAGAACGCGCCGCCGACCCCGACGAGGGGCGAGGCGCCGCGCACGACCTTCTCCACGAGCCCGGTGACGAGGTTTTCCCCGTCGCGGATCTCTACCTTCTTCCCGAGGAAGCCCGCCGCCTCGCTCGAGGCGAGGAGGCCGGAGAGCCTCGAGAAGCCCTCGCTCATGTTCGTCATCTGCTCGAGCGAGGAGAACTGCGCCATCTGGGCGATGAATTCCTTGTCCTGCATCGGGGAGGTCGGGTCCTGGTGCTGGAGCTGGGTGACGAGGATCTTGAGGAAGTCGTCCTTCCCGAGATCCTTCGACGAGGCCGCGCGGCCTTGCGCCAGGGACTTGTTGAAGGCGTCGACCTCCATCTTCGTCCGCGCGAGGTCGGCCCCGCTCAATGCCGTATTCAGGTCCACGCGATCCTCCTAGGCCAGTATGTCCACGGCCCCGCCGCGGCGCGCGTACGCGCCCGCGGCGACCGGCGCCGAAGCGGCCGGGGCCGCCCGCAGCCTCTCCGAGAAGAAGGGAGCCGGCTCGCGGCCGCCCTCCCCTCCCGCCTCCCCGCCGGAGCCCGAGCCCACCGAGACCTCGAGGCCCGCGGTCTCGAAACCGCCCTGCCTGAAGGCGTCGGAAAGCTCGGCCATGTTGCGCTCGAAGGCGCTCTTGGCCTCCTCCGAGGCGACGACGATCTTGCCGCTGATACTCTTCTCGGAGAGATTGAGCTCGATCTTGACCTCGCCGAGGGATTCGGGCCTGAGCCGGAGCCGGATGGTGCCCGAGTCCCCGTCCTTCAGGACGATGCGCGCCGCCTGGACGATCTCGCCGTTGCCGGTCTCGCGGAGGCGCTGGGCGAGCATCGAGGAGAAGTCCGACCCGGCCGCGGGCGAGGCCTCGGCCTTGGCGGAACGGTCGGCGCGGTCGGCGGATCCCTGCCCGGCGTGGACGAGGGAGAGCTCGCGCGAGACCTCCCGGCGCGGGGTCGCGGGCTCGTCGCGAGGCTGCTGCTCGGCGTCGGAGGCGCGTTGCGCGATCGAGGCTTCGCGCCTCGGTTGGGCGCGGCGGAGGTCGAGGACCCCGAGGCGGGGCTCTGCCTGCCGCGGCGCCGCGCCCTTGCGCTCCTCGTCCGGCTTCGGCGCGCCCGGCTCGTCCGGCCGCGGAACCGCGGCGGGCGCCTTCTTCGCGGGCGCGTCCTGGGCTCCGCGCGCGGCCTGCGCGGCGCGGGCCTCCGCGAGGAGCTCGCCGGAGCGGGATTCGACGCGGCGCGGCTCGGGACGGCCCGCGGGTCGCCCGGCGTCGCCTTCGGCCGCTGCCGCGGTCTTGGCCTGGGCGGCGCGGGAAGCCGGGGAGGCCTGCGCGGCGGCCGCGGGCTTCGTCGCGCCTCCGGGGAAATTCGTCGATGAGGGAGGCGTCGCGACGCGGGCCCCGGACCGCGCGCCGCCGCCGGCCCTCGACAGCGCCAAGGCCTGCGCCGCCTCGGCCGGAGCCTTGGCGTCGACCTTGGCGCGCGCCGGTTGCGCCGTCCGGAAAGCCTCGGCGGCCTTCGCCAGGATGGCGGCGAAGAGGCCGTCGGGCCCGGATTGGGCCGCGTCCTTCCTCTTCCCGCCGCGGAGGGACTGGAGAGACTCCGCGGTTCCGGAGGCGCGGGCGGGATTGAGGGACTGGTGGATCGCCGACATGGGCTGTGACGCGCTCCTTTCCGGCCTCCGGCCGGGGGGGCCCGCCAAGCCCCCGGGCTACTCGAGCCCCGTCGGCTTGACGGTCATCTTGCGCTGTATCGCGGCGGAACGCTCGGCCGGCATCTTGGAGAGCCAGTAGGAGACGATGGAATCCTCGCCGGCGGCCTTCGCCTGCTCCTCCACGGCGCGGAGGATGTCGATGACCGTCTGGTCGTCCATCGCCTTCAGGATCTCGACCGCCTGCTCCGGCGGCATGCCCTTCAGGTACTGGGCGTTCTGCTCGACATTGACCTTCCTATTCTCGTACTGTTTGACCTTGTCGTTGAATGATTTTTCCTTGTCGTCGAGGGCCTTGCTCCGCTCCTCGAGCTCCTGGACCTTCTGCCCGATCTCGGCCTCCCGCTTGGCGGCCTCGGCGTCCCGCTGGTCGAGCTCGTCCGAGCGCGACTGGAGGGCCTCGAGGCGCTTCCCGAGCCGCTCCTCCTCGAGGAGGTCGGGCCGCGCGGCGTCGACCGGGGCCGCCTTGCGCGCATCGATGCCGAGGGCGCGGTACGCGGGCCCCAGAAGGGACTTCGCCTCGATGAGCCCGAGGTAGTCGAACCAGACGAGGCCCCCGACGGCGAGGGCCAGGATCATGAGGACGAGAAGGACGATTCGCCCCAGTACGCGGGGCCTGCCGAAGCTTGCCATGGCCTACCTCACCCGCCCACCTCGACAGGCTTCCGCCTGGCGAGGTCGTCGAGCGCCTTGATTTCCTCGCGCTCGGCGAGGCGGTAGTACTCCGCCTGCCGGCGCTCCTTGAGCTTGTCGATGGACTCGCGGGCCGCGCGCTTCTCGACGTAGACCTTGCGCGCCTCCTCCCGCTCGAGCTCCGCCCGGGCGAGCTCCTCCTCGAGCCGTTCCCGCTCCCGGTCGAGCCTTACGATGTAGAGCCCCGAGGCGCGGAAGTCCTCGAGGCCGCGGCCGGGCGCGAACATCCCGCGAGAGGTCCGGAAGCGCGACTCCGCGTTCTCCCGGAGCCTCGTCTCGAGGAGGGCGCAGCGGCCGGCCTTCTCGGCCAGGGCCAGCTCGGCTTTCCGCTCGTAGAGCGCGCGTAGCTCGAGGAGCTTCTCGAGGTTGAACCTGAAGCGCCTCACCTGGCGGCCTCGCTGGAGGCTGGCGCGGCCGCGGCCTTCGCCGAGAGCGAAGCTGCGGCATTCGCCGAGAGCGAGGCTTCCGCCGCGTAGGCGGAGATCTCCACGGGCGGCACCTCGATCCCGGCTATGGCCGAGAGCCTCTTGATCGTGTCGGCGATCGGCGCCTTCTCCTCGACGGCCTGCACGAGGAATTCCTGCACGGCCTCGTGCTTCGCGATGGCCTCGTCGACGCCCGGGTTCGAGCCCTTCACGTAGGCGCCGATCGTGATCATGTCCTCGTTCTCCTCGTAGACGGCCATGGTCTTCCTGACGTAGCCCATGGCCTTCTGCGTGGTCGGCCCGGTGACGGAGCCGACGAGGCGCGACACCGACTTGAGCGCGTCGACCGCCGGATAATGGTAGCGCTGCGCGAGCCGGCGCGAGAGGACGATGTGGCCGTCGAGGATGCCCCGCACCGTGTCGGAAACGGGCTCGTCCATGTCGTCGCCGTCGACGAGGATCGTGTAGACGCCCGTGACCGAGCCCTTGTCCGAGGTGCCCGAGCGCTCGAGGAGCTTGGGCATCGAGTCGAAGACGCTCGGCGTGTAGCCCCTCGTCGCCGGCGGCTCGCCGGTCGCGAGGCCGATCTCGCGCTGGGCGCGGGCGAAGCGGGTGACCGAGTCGAAGAGGAGCATGACGTCCTTGCCCCGGTCGCGGAAGTAGTCGGCGACGGCGGCCGCGACGTAGGCCCCGCGCAGGCGCGCCAGGGGGGGCGTGTCCGAGGTCGAGACGATGACGACGGAGCGCTTGAGGCCCTCCTCGCCGAGGTCGTTCTCGAGGAACTCGCGGACCTCGCGGCCGCGCTCGCCGATCAGGGCGATGACGTTGACGTCGGCGTCCGTGTTTCGCGCGATCATGCCGAGGAGGGTCGACTTGCCGACCCCCGAGCCGGCGAAGATGCCGATGCGCTGCCCGCGCCCGAGTGGTATGAGCCCGTCGATGGAGCGCACGCCGGTCACGACGCGGCGCGTTATGCGCTTGCGGGTGAGGGCGTCGGGGGCCTTCGCGACCGCCGGGTACCAGGTCTCCGAGGCGATGTCGCCCTTGCCGTCGCTCGGACGCCCCATGCTGTCCAGGACGCGGCCGAGGAGCTTGTCGGAGACGGGGACCGTGAGCATCTCGCCCGTGGCGATCACCTGGCAGCCGACCTCGATGCCCTCGAGGCCGTCGTAGGACATGAGCTGGACCGCGTCCTCCCGCAGCCCCACGACCTCGGCGTAGCATGCCTTGCCGAGCCGGGGCACGAGGATCTGGCAGACCTCGCCGATGACGGCCTGGGGGCCGCGGCTCTCGACGAGGAGGCCGAGGACCTTCGTGACGCGGCCGACGTACTTGATGGGGTCGGTGCGCTCGACGGCCGCGAGGTACTTCGCGAGGCCTTCCATGTCAGCCCTGCGCCTTCCCGCGGGCGCGGATGGGGGCGACGTCGAGGATGCGCTCCTCGAGCTCGTGGAGCTGGCTCGCGATGCGCGCGTCGATCTCGCCGAAGTCGGTCTCGATCACGCAGCCGCCGCGGTCGACGGTCGAGTCCTCGACGACCGTGATGCGCTTCGCGTTCTCGGTCATCGTGACGAAGTCCTTGATGTGGTCGGTGGAGAGCTGGAGGTCGGCGAGGTTGACGCGGACGATGACCTCGCTCTTGGTCTTGAGCTTGCGGAGGGCCTGCGCGATGTTCTGGACCACGACGCTCTTCTGGTTCTCGGAGATGACCTTGACGACCTTCTTCGCGACGAGGAGCACGAGCTCGACGACCTGGGTCTCGGTCTCCGCGAGGATCTCGGCCCGCTTGTCCATGGCGCGGTCGAGGATGACGTGGAGCCGCCCGACGAGGCGCTCGGCCTCGGCCTTGCCCTCGGAGTAGCCGGCCTCCCGGCCTTCCTCGCGGCCCTTCTTCGCGGCCTCGCGCTCCGCGGCCTCGACCCGCTCGCGGGCCTGGGACTCGAGCTCGGCGACGCGCGCCTCGGCCGCGGACACGACCCGCGCGGCCTCCTCGTCGGCCTCCTGCCTCGCCTTCTGGGCCTGGTTGGCCTTGCGCCGCACCTCCTCGAAGGCGGCGGCCTCGGCCTCCTTGACGATGCGCTCCGCCTCGGCCCTCGCCGCGGCGACCATGCCCTCGCGCTCCTTGTCCCACTGCGCCTTGAAGGCCTCGGCCTCCCTGCGCAGGTCGTCGGCGCTCGGGCCCGCATACTCCTCGACGGAGGCGACGGGCGCCGCCTCCTCGGCCTCCTCGACCTCGTCCTGGCCCTCGTGCTTGATGAGCATCGTGGACTGGAGCGCGACGACCTCGAAGGGCCGGAACACGGTTTTCGCCATGGTTCATGCTCCCTATTGTACGAGCTCGTCGCCTTCGCCGCGGGAGATGATGATCTCGCCGGTCTCCTCGAGATGGCGGATGATGGCGACGATCTTCTGCTGCCCCTCCTCCACGTCCTTGAGGCGGACGGGGCCCATGAACTCCATGTCCTCCTTGAGCATCGTGGCGGCGCGCTTGGACATGTTCTTGTAGATCTTCTCCTGGACCTCGTTGTCGACGCCCTTGAGCGCCTTGGCGAGCTCCTGGCCGTCGACCTCGCGGAGGACCTTCTGGATGGAGCGGTCGTCGAGGAGGACGATGTCCTCGAACACGAACATCTTCTTCTTGATGTCCTCGGCGAGCTCGGGGCTGTCCTCCTCGAGGGCCTCGATGATGCCCTTCTCCGAGGTGCGGTCGACGAGGTTGAGGATCTCGACGATGGAGTCGACGCCGCCGGCCGAGGTGAAGTCCTCGCTCGACAGCGTGGAGAGCTTCTTCTCGAGGACGCGCTCGACCTCGCGGAGGGTCTCGGGCGAGGTGCGGTCCATCGTGGCGATGCGCTTCGCGACGTCGGACTGCACCTCGTGGGGCAGCTTCTGCAGGATGTAGGCGGCCTTGTTCGGCTCGAGGTAGGCCAGGATGAGCGATATCGTCTGCGGGTGCTCGGTCTGGATGAAGTTGAGGAGGTGGGCCGGGTCGGTCCGGCGGATGAAGACGAAGGGCCGCACCTGGAGCGTCGAGGTCAGGCGGTTGATGATGTCGATGGCGCGCTGCGAGCCCAGGGCCTTCTCGAGGAGCTCGCGGGCGTAGTCGATGCCGCCGGAGGTGATGAACTCCGCGGCCATCATGAGCTCCTGGAACTCGGTGAGGACCGCGTCCTTCTGGTCGGGCTCGACGGACTCGAGCCGCGCTATCTCGAAGGTCAGGGTCTCGATCTCGTCCTCCCTGAGGTGCTTGAAGATCTCCGCGGAGATCTCCGAGCCGAGGGTGACGAGGAAGATGGCCGCCTTCGAGCGCCCCGACAGGTCCTTGGTCCCGCGGGACTTCTTGGACGGGGCGTGCTCGGCGGCCGCGGCGGCGGGCGCGGGCCCGGCCTTGGCCTGCTGCTGCTTGGCCATGGGCTATTCCTCCCTGATCCAGGTCCGGATGAGCTGGGCGACGTCCTCGGGGTGCTCCTTGGCCATGTTGATGGCGTGCTCCTGGAGCTCGAGGCGCTTGCGCTCCTCGACCGACATGGACACCTCGATGTTCTGCTCCTCGGCCTGGCGGATCGCGTTCTCGCGCAGCATGCTCTGCTCGATCGCGCGCTTCTCCTCCGCGATCCTCCGCCGCCGCTCGAGCTCCCTCGACACGACGCGGAACACGATGAAGGCCACCATGAGGACGGCGAGGCCGATGAGGGAGTAGAGGATGACCTGGTTGGTCTGCTGCCTGCGGAAGTAGCCCTCGTCCTCGGTCTTGAACTGGGAGCTGCGGTCGAAGCGGATGTTCTGCACGGTCACCGAGTCGCCGCGGTCGCGGTTGTAGCCGATGGCGTCGCGGATGAGGGCCTCGGCCTGCTTGAGCTCCTCGGGGGGGATCGCCACATACTCGCGGTCGATGCCGCCCTGGGGCATCGTCTTGGCGCGGCCCCGCTCGTCGTACTTCCAGCGCCAGACGCCGTCGATGTTGACCGAGGCGGTGATGCGCTCGATCGAGGGCGAGCGCTCCTCGTCGATGTTGCGCTGGTTGATCTCCTCGTTGACCTTGGTCTTCTTCTCGACGTACTTGCCCTGCATGTTCTGCAGGTCCTTGTAGGCGGGGGCCGTCTGCCCCTCGGCGCCGGCGGGGCCCTCGGGGTTGAAGCCGGTGCCCTGCCACTCGGAGGAGGTCTCCTCGCGGGAGCGCGTGACCGAGGGCTCGATGCGCGAGTCGTCGTAGGGGGTGCGCGGGTTGTCCGGCTTTATGGTGACGGGGAAGAACTCCTGCGTCTTGACCGACTTCTTCGACATGTCCATGTCGATCTTGATGTTGAGGTCGCGGACGCGGTCCGGGGTGTAGATCTGCTGGAGGGCCTTGAGCACCGAGGCGCGGTACTTGGCCTCGAGCTCCTGGATGATCTTCTGCTCCTTCTTGGTCTTCTCGAGGCGGTCGAAGTCGGCGAGGTTGGCGAAGTCGTTGAGGATGATGCCGTTCTGGTCGGTGATGACGATGCTCTCGTCCTTGAGCCCCTCGACGGCGAACTTGAGGATCTTCTGGACGCCCTCGATCTTCTTGCGGTTCTGGACGAGGTCCGAGCCGGGCTTGGGGTAGAGGATCACGCTCGCCGTGACGGGCTTCTGGTCCTCCTGGAAGAGCTCCTTCTCCGGCATGACGACGGTGACGTTGGCCTTGTCCACGTCGTCGAGGGCCTCGATCTGGCGGGTGACCTGCCCGATGATGGCGCGGCGCAGGTTGACGTTGCGCTCGAAGTCGGTGGTGGTCCACCTCTGGACGTCGAAGATGGCCCAGGGATCGGTGCCCTTGGGGATGAGGTCCTCGCGGATCAGGATGCCCTTGGCGCGCAGGGCCGTCTTCTCGTCCTTGACGAGGATCTGGTTGCCCTCGGCGACGCTGTAGGCGATGCCCTCGGTGTCGAGCCTCGAGGTGATGAGCCTGAGCTCGTCGTCGGTCTTAAGCGGCGTGCCGAGGAGCTTGACCATGGTCGGGGCGGCCGACACGCGGAAGAGCAGGAAGACCGCGATGATCGCCACCAGGACTATGCCCCCGAGGATGAGCTTCTGGACCAAGGTCCACTTGGACCACAAGGCCTTCGCCTGCTCGAGGAATTTCTTGATCGCCTCGTTCATAACCCCCCCAGTGCGCGCGCCCCGCCCCTCAAGGACGGCCCGCCCGCTCCCGATCGCGCTCCCCCGCTACCCCGCCGGGATTCCCCGCCGCGGACGCCTCCCCAAGGCGGCCGCGGCTCCCGTCGGATCGCGGAAGGCGGATCATCTCGTATTGATCACGTCCTTCCACGCGGTGACGACGCGCGAGAGTATCGTCTTCGCCAGGTTGAGCGAAAGGTTCGCCTCAGCCATCGCGATGGTCACGTCCTGCGCGTCGACCGAGTCCGGATCGACAATCATCCTCTGCAAAAGATCCTCGCCCTTCGCCTGGTAGGCGTCGACGCCTTCCATGGCCGAGAGGAGCGCGTCCTCGAAGCTGCCGCCCTCCGCCGCCCCCTCGCCCGCCGCGACTCCGTCGAGCACGGCTGACAAGGGGCTCGCCGCCGCGCTCCCGATGGAATCGTAAATCGGCTTGGCGAGCGGCCCCGATATTCCCTTCGCAGTGTAGTCCAGCGCGGGGCGCCGCGCAAGTACGTTGGCCGCCGCAGATACGGAATCGCTTACGGAAAAGGCCATTTTTCACTACCTCCCGATCTCGAGGGCCTTGAGGAACATGGCCTTGGAGCCGTTCGCGATGGCCGAATTGGCCTCGTAGGCCCGCGATGCGGCTATCATGTCGACCATCTCGGTCACGATGTTCACGTTGGGCATCTCGACGTAGCCGGTCTTGGGCCCGGACTTGATGGCGTCGGGATGGGTCGGGTCGTAGACGAGGCGGGGCGGCGAGTCGTCCTTCTCGACGGTCGAGACGCGGACGCCGCGCCCGGAGCCCTCGTCGAAGGAGGCGGGCTGGAAGGGGAGACGGAAGTAGGGCGTCTCCTTGATCGGCCTGAGGATGACCCTGCTCCGCCTGAAGGGGCCGCCCTCGGGCGTGCGGGTCGTGCTCGAGTTCGCGATGTTGTCGGAGATGACGTCGGAGCGGAGGCGCTCGACGCTCATGCCCGTCGCGGCGATGTTGATCGACGTGAAGAGGCCCATCCCCTACCCCCTTACCGCAGCACCAGGTTGACCTGGCCGAACTCGAAGTTGATCGCCTGGGTCTCGAGCGTGTACATGAGCTGGTTGCGGAGCGAGGCCATGGCCTCCTCCTCCGCGTCCACGTTGTTGCCGTTGTTCTTGGCCGTCGTCAGGTAGTCGAGGACCCGCCGGGGCTTCACGCTCCGGTAGTCGATCGGGCCGTCGTCGCCGATGTGGCCGGGGTGGGTCACCGCCAGCCTGAGGGAGGGCTCGGCCCGCTCGGAGTCGAGGGCGCGCTTGAGCGAGGCCTCGAAGTTGACGGTCGAGCGCTTGAAATTCGGGACGTCGGCGTTGGCGATGTTGTCGGCGATCACCTGCCGCCTCAAGGTCTCCACGTCGAGCGATCGGTGGAGGAGGTCTATCGTCTTCCCGAACCTGGTTCCTTCGAACATTGCCTTCTTCTCCCTCTTCTTCCTTCTCGGCGCTAAGAAGACCGTACATTACCGAAACCGAAGAACAACGCCGAAAGGAGAGAAACCACGGAGCCACAGAGGGAAGAGGAGATCACGGAGGGGGGAAAAAAGAGATATAGGGTATAGGAATGGGGAACCCGGGGCTTTCGTCCCGATATGCCGATCGCGCGCTGCCGAATACTACAGCGATCCATGGATTGCACCCTCACCCTTCTTCCCTTTCCAAATCTCATCTCATCCTCTCCCCTCTTTCTTCTATTCCTCCGTGATCTCTCTCCACTCTTCCCTCCGTGTCTCCGTGGTTGCCTTTCCCTTCTTGTTCGTCAGAGTATGTACCGGCTCAGGTCCTGCTTCTGGGCGAAGTCCACGAAGCGGGCGTCCACGTAGGCCCGGTCCACGGGGACCTTCACGCCCGCCATCGAAGGCGCCTCGAAGGAGAGCTCGTCGAGGAGCCGCTCCATGACGGTCTGCAGCCGCCGCGCGCCTATGTTCTCGGTCGCGGAGTTGGCCGCGGCCGCGATCTCGGCGACGCGCGAGATGGCCTCGGGCGAGAACTCGAGCTCGACCCCCTCGGTGGAGAGGAGCTGGGTGTACTGCTTGACGAGGGCGTTGCGCGGCTCCGTGAGGATCCGCTCGAAGTCCTTCGCGGAGAGGGCCTCGAGCTCGACGCGGATCGGGAAGCGCCCCTGCAGCTCGGGGATCAGGTCCTGCGGCTTCGACACGTTGAAGGCGCCCGCGGCGATGAAGAGGATGTGCGTCGTGTCGACGACGCCCCACTTCGTGTTGACCGTCGAGCCCTCCACGATGGGCAGGATGTCGCGCTGGACGCCCTCGCGGGAGACGTCGACGCCGCCCGAGGAGCGCCCCTCGCGGTTGGCGATCTTGTCGATCTCGTCGATGAAGACGATGCCCGTCTCCTGCACCCTCCGCCTCGCCTCCTCGGCCGCCCGGTCGAGGTCGACGAGCTTGTCGAGCTCCTCGGCCGCGAGGATCCTGCGGGCCTCGGCGACGCTCACGGTCTTCTTCTTGCGCTTGCCGCCGAAGAGGCCGGAGAGCCCGCCGAGGGCGACCTCCATCTCCTCCATCTGGTTGCCGGAGAAGATCTCGATGGCGGGGCCGCCGCCCTGGACGGTTATCTCCACCTCGCGCGCGTCGAGCTTGCCGGCCGCGAGGAGGGCGCGGAAGCGCTCGCGCGTGTCCCCTCCCGCGGGGGCGGACGGCGCTTCGGCCTCGCCGCCGGGGGCGGGCTCCTGGCCCTTGATCCCCGGCAGGAGGAGGTCGAGGAGGCGCTCCTCGGCGCGGCGCGCCGCCTCCTCGCGGACGCCGGCCTGCATCTCGTCCTTGACCATGGCGACGCCGGCGGCCATGAGGTCGCGGATCATGGACTCGACGTCGCGGCCGACGTAGCCGACCTCGGTGTACTTGGTCGCCTCGACCTTGACGAAGGGGGCGCCGCAGAGCTTGGCCAGGCGGCGCGCGATCTCGGTCTTGCCCACGCCCGTGGGCCCGATCATGAGGATGTTCTTCGGCGCGATCTCGTCGCGGATGTCCTCGGCCAGGCGCTGGCGGCGCATCCGGTTCCGTAGGGCGATGGCGACCGCGCGCTTGGCCCTCTCCTGCCCGACGATGTAGCGGTCGAGCTCCTCGACGATGCGCCGCGGGGTCATCACGTCGAATTCGCCGGTCATGCGATCTCCTCCACGACGATCCGGTCGTTCGTGTAGATGCAGATGCCCGCGGCGATCCTGAGGCTCCGCTCCGCGACCTCGCGGGCGCTCAGATCCGAGCTGTCGAGGTAGGCCAAGGCCGCCGAGTAGGCGTAGTTGCCGCCCGAGCCGATGGCGATCACGTCCTCGGCCGGCTCGATCACGTCGCCCGTGCCGGAGAGGAGGAGGGATTTGGCGGAGTCGGCGACGAGGAGGAGGGCCTCGAGCTTGCGCAGGATCTTGTCCGTCCTCCAGTCCTTCGCGAGCTCGACCGCGGCCCTCGTGAGGTCGTTCTGGTACTCCTTGAGCTTGGCCTCGAAGTGCTCGAAGAGGGTGAAGGCGTCCGCGGTCGCCCCCGCGAAGCCGACGAGCACCTTGCCGTCGCATATCGCGCGGACCTTGCGCGCGTTGCTCTTCATCACGGTTTCGCCCATCGTGACCTGCCCGTCGCCGGCCATCGCCACGCGGCCGCCGCGGCGCACCGCGATCACCGTCGTCGATCTGATCCTCATCGTTTCCTCTCCCGGCGCCCGGCGGCGTGGGGGTGGGCCCGGTCGTAGACCTTCCGGAGCCGTTCCATGTCGACGTGCGCGTATACTTGGGTCGTCGAGACGCTCGAATGCCCCAGGAGCTCCTGCACGGCGCGGATGTCCGCGCCCGCGGCGACGAGATGCGTCGCGAAGCTGTGCCTGAAGGCGTGCGGCGTGACGCGGCGGGGGAATCCCGCGCGCTCGGCGTAGCCCTGCACTATCCATTCCATGCCCCGCTCGCTGAGGCGCCCGCCCCTCGAGTTGACGAAGACGCTGCGGAGGCCCTCCGCGCCGCGCCGCCCGAGGAGGGCCGCCCTGAGCGGGAGGTAGGCCGCCACGGCCTCGCGCGCCGGCGGGGCGAGGAAGACGACCCGCTCCTTCGCGCCCTTGCCGCGGACGCGGGCGACGCCCTCCGCGAGGTCGAGGCGCTCGAGCTCGAGGCCCGCGGCCTCGCCGACGCGGCAGCCCGTGCTGTAGAGGAACTCGAGGAGGGCCCGGTCCCGCGCCGAGGCGAAATCGGAGCCGTCGGCGAGGGCGATGAAGTCCGCGGTCTCCTCCTCGAAGAGGAAGCGGGGCAGCCGCCGCCGCGAGGGCAGGCCTTCGACGTCCCGCGCGGGATCGGCCGCGAGCTCCCCGAAGCGGACGCGGTAGCGGTAGTAGCCGCGCACCGCCGAGAGGGCGCGGTTCACGCTCGCGCCGGCCTTGCCCCCGGCGACCAGGCCGGCCGCGAAGGCGCGGACCTCCGCGGGCGAGGCCGCGTCGAGGTCCACGCCGGCTCCGGCCTTGCAGGAGGCGAGGAAGGACTCGTAGCGCCCGAGGTCCTCGCCGTAGGAGCGGAGGGTCCGCTCCGAGAGTCCCCTCACGGCGCCCTGGTAGGCGAGGAAGGCCTCTATCCTCCGGTCCATGTCAGGCCTCCTCCCCCTCGCCGCGCGAGTGCATGTAGTCGCAGTCGGGGTTGACGCAGGCCTTGCGCGGGCCGGTCCTCCGGTCGAACTTCTCCACGAGGAACCAGCCGCACTTCGGGCAGCTCGAGCCCGTCGGCTTGCTGTAGGTGACGAAGCCGCAGTCGGGATAGCGCGAGCAGCCGTAGAACACCCGCCCGCGACCCTTCGCCCTCCGGCGGGCCACGACGTCGCCGCCGCACTTCGGGCAGGCGGCGAGAGGGATGGAGCGGGTGCTCCTGCAGCCGGGAAAGCCGGAGCAGGCCAGGAAGAAGCCGTAGCGACCGAGCTTCTTCACCATCGGCTTGCCGCACTTCTCGCAGGCGAGCTCCGTCGGCTCGTCGAGCACGCCGCGGTACGAGCCGAGGTCCTCCATCACGCGGTCGACGCGCTCCTTGAAGGGGCCGTAGAAGTCGCGGATCGCGGCGCTCCACTCGGCCCGGCCCTCCTCGACCTCGTCGAGCCGGGCTTCCATAGCCGCGGTGAATCCGACGTCCACCACCTCGGGGAAGTAGTCCGAGAGGATCTCGCCGATCATGCGGCCGAGGGCCGTCGGGACGAGCTGGCGGTCCTCGCGGACCACGTAGTAGCGCTCGAGGAGGACGGAGATGATGGGCGCGTAGGTCGAGGGCCTGCCGATGCCCCTCTCCTCGAGGACCTTGACGAGCGAGGCCTCCGTGTAGCGGGCGGGCCCCTCGCCGAAGCGCCGCTCGGCGCGTGCGCGCTCGACGCGGATCGACTCGCCGACGCGGAGGCCGGGGGCGGGGGACTCGGCGAGCTCCTCGCGCGGGGAACCCGGCTTGACGACCTTGAGGAATCCCCGCTCGACGACGCGCGAGGACGATACGCGGAAGACGGCGTCGCCCGACGCGAGCTCCGCCTCCGAGCGCCTGACCTTGGCGGGCGTCATCTGGCTCGCCGTGAAGCGCTCCCACACGAGGGAGTAGAGCCGCCGCTGGTCGCGCGTCAGCTGGTCGCGGAGGAGCTCCGGCGAGCGGGCGACGTCGGTGGGCCTGATCGCCTCGTGGGCGTCCTCGGCCCTGCCTCCGGCGGCGTAGGCGTTGGGCGATTCCGGCAACTCGGCGGGATGACGGGCGCGGATCCAGGCGCGGGCCTCCCCGACGGCCTCGTCCGCGACGCGGGCGGAGTCGCTGCGCATGTAGGTGACGAGTCCGATGAGGGTCCCGCCGACCTCCACGCCCTCGTAGAGCTGCTGCGCCACCTGCATCGTCTTCTTGCTCGTGAAGCCGAGGCGGTCGGCCGCTGCCTGCAGGAGGGTCGAGGTCGTGAAGGGCGGCTCGGGCGCGACGAGTTCCTCGGACTCGCGGATCCCGACGACGACCGCGCCACCGGACAGGACGCCCTCGATCCCCGCGACGACGGCGGCCGCGGCGGCCTCGTCGGCGAGCCGGGGCGGCTCCCCGCGGAGGGAGACGAGCTCGCCGGAGAAGGAGCCCCGGCCCTTGCGGAAATCGGCCTCGACGCCCCAGCGCTCCTCGGGCAGGTGGGACTCGACCTCGCGCTCGCGCTCGCAGATCAGCCGGAGGGCCACGGACTGCACGCGCCCCGCGGAGAGGCCGTTCTTCACCTTCTTCCAAAGGAGGGGGGAGAGGTTGTAGCCGACGAGGCGGTCGAGGACGCGGCGCGCCTTCTGGGCCTCCACCTTGGCCGCGTCGAGGCCGCGCGGCGCGGCGACGGCCTCCCGTATCGCCCGGGGAGTGATCTCGTTGAAGACGATGCGCTCGACGGGGACGTCGCCGTCGAGGCCGAGCGAGCTGCCGACGAGGCTGGCGATGGCCTCGCCCTCGCGGTCGTTATCCGAGGCGAGGAGGACGCGCGAAGCCTTGGCGGCGGCCCTGCGCAGCTCCTTGAGGAGCTTCGCCTTGCCGCGCACGGTCAGGTACTCCGGCTCGAAGTCCCCCTCGACGGCGATCCCGAGCCTCGATTTCGGCAGGTCGATGAGATGGCCCATCGAGGCGAGGACGAGATAGCCAGGCCCGAGGTAGCCCTCTATCGTCCTCGCCTTGGCCGGCGACTCGACGATGACGAGGACCTTGGCCTCGCCGCGCTCAGCCATGGAGTTCCGCTCCCGCGGCGGCGAGGCCGAGCTCGGCGCGCAGAGAGGCCGCGAGGCTCCTGCCGGCGCCGCCCGGGCTCGGCGAGGCCGCCGCCAGCGCGAGGGTCGAGGGCATGAAGCAGGCGCGGCGCGCGGCCGCGGGGACGCGGAGGCCCCAGTCCTCGAGGAGCTCGGCCGCGAAGGAGAGGGCGCGCGCGCCGTCAGCCTCGAGCCTGTCCGAGCCCGCGCTCCTCGGCCCCCCCGAGCAAGGCGCGGAGACCCACACGTCGCGCCCCTCCTGGAGCGCGTGCTCGGCGGTGATGAGGGCGCCCGAGCCCTCGGGCGCCTCGACGACCGCGCAGGCCCGCGCGACGCCCGCGATGATGCGGTTGCGCTCGGGGAAACGGTACTTGTGCATGCCCGAGTCGGGCGGGTACTCCGTCATGAGGAGGCCGCCCGAGTCGAGGATCGCGGCGGCGAGCTCCTTGTTGGATGGCGGGTAGATCGCGTCGGGGCCGCAGGGGAGGACGGCGCAGGTGGGGCCGCAGGCCTCGATGGCGCCGCGGTGCGCGGCCGCGTCGATGCCGCGCGCGAGGCCCGAGACCACGGGCAGGCCGGAGGCCGCGAGGCCGAAGGCGAGGCGGCGGGCCGCGTCGAGGCCCCGGCCGGTCGGGGAGCGGGTGCCGACGATCGCCGCGCAGGGTACATCGGCGGGCAGGGATGTGCCGCGGTAATACAGCCCGAAGGGCGGTCGGAAGGTCTCCCGGAGCAGGGGAGGATACTCTGGGTCGTCGAAGAGGACCTGGCGCGCGCCGATCCGCGCGAGGAGGATCGCGTCCTCCGCGGCGGCCTCGAGGAGGGAGGCCGGCGCCCAGGCCGCGGATTCGAACCTTCTGCCGACGAAGGATTCCAGGTCGCGGAGGGAGAGGGACGCGAAGGCGGCCTCGTCGGCGACGAGGTCCCAGACGAGGAGCTTCTCGTCCGGACGAAGGGAGGGCGCGCGCTGGAGGGCCAGCGCGACGAGCTCCCTACGGCTTCCCATTCCTGCCTCCGCCGGACTCCCCGAGGAGCTTGGCCCGGTTGTCCTCGGCGGCCTTGCGCTTCTCGGCCACCACCGTCGTCTTGGCCGCCGTCTCGTACCAGTTGACGGCGTCCTCGATCTTGCCGAGCTCCGCGTAGCAGCGCGCGAGGAGGAGCATCGCGTCGACGTTCTTGGTCTCGAAGCCGAGGAGCTCGACGAGGAGGGCCGCGGCCTCCGCTGGCCGGGAGAGCTCGAAGGCGTAGAGCACCGCGGCGCCGTACAGGGCCTGTGACGAGCGGGGGTTGATGGCGATGGCCCGCTTGTAGCTCGACTCCGAGATCCCGTACCAGCGGTCCTTCTCCGCGGCTCCCTCCTTGCCCTTGATGTCGAGGGACTTGGCGACGTAGGCGGCGCAGGTGCCGGCGTCGCAGTAGATCCGCGCGTCGTCGGGGTAGCTCTGTGAGGCGAGGACGAGGACGTCGTAGGCGTCCCTGAACATGCGCTTCCCGATGTAGCGGTCGGCGAGGGCGATGCGATAGGTCCCCAGGTTAGCCGACGCGTCGAGGCCGAGTTGGGCGGCCTCGCCGTACTTCTTCGCCTCGGCCTGGGTCGCGTAGCCGGCGATGGCCTCCTTGAGCTGGTCCACGGACATGGAGCTCTTGTCGGACTCGACGACCGATTTCGGCCTGAAGGCGCGCTGGAGGGCCTTGCCGTCGGAGCAGCCGGGCAGGCCTGCCGCGAGGGCGAAGGAGAGGACGAGGTGGACCGCCGCGCGGCGGGCTCGACCCTCGCCCCGCCGGCCCTCGTTTCCGGTATCCATGGCTTCCATGCACCTTCCTCCTCTCCCCTGCATCCTCGCGCGCGGCGACGCCCCGCGCTTGGGCCGGGTCGGTTATTTCCTCGGGAAGTAGTCCCGATGGTAATCCTTCAGGGCCTCGGGCTCGATGTGGGTGTAGATCTGGGTGGTGGCGATGTCGGAATGCCCGAGGAGCTCCTGCACGGTCCTGAGGTCGGCGCCCCCCGCGAGCAGGTGGGTGGCGAAGCTGTGGCGGAAGGTATGGACCTTCGCGTCCAGCCCCGAGGCGTCGCGGAAGCCGTCGAAGCGCTTCCAGATCCCCTTGCGCGAGATGCCGCGGCCGGCCTGGTTCAGGAAGACGCGGTCCGTCCGCCCCTTGGCGAGGCTCGGCCGCCCCTCCTCGAGGTAGCGGGCGAGCCAGGCGGCGGCCTCCTCGCCGAAGGGCACGAGCCGCTCCTTGCGGCGCTTGCCGACGACGCGGATGACGCGCTCGTTGAGGTAGAGCTGGTCGAAGGTGAGGGCCGCGGCCTCCGAGATGCGGAGCCCGCAGGAGTAGATCAGCTCGAAGAGCGCCCGGTCGCGGAGGCCCCGCGGCGTGCCCGGGTCGATCGTCGCGAGGAAGCGGTCCACCTCTTCGGGGGCGAGCACCGCGGGCAGGGAGCGGTCCTGCTTCGGCGTCTCGATGAGCTCGCTCGGGTCGTCCGCGCGGATGCCCTCGAGCCGCATGAACTTGTAATAGGCATGGACGCTCGACACGATGCGCGCCATCGTTTTCCGCGTGAGCACGCGCGCATCCTCGCGGTCCGGCGCATCCTCGCGGTCCCGCGTATCCTCGCGAGCTCGACCATCCTCGCGGGCCGCACCCCCCGTCTGCCTCCACACGAGGTAGCAGAGGAGGTCGGAGCTGCCGGCCGTCTCGGGCCTGAGGCCGCTCGACGCGAGCCAGCGCCCGAGCGTGGCCGCCTCGCGGAGGTAGACCTCGGCGGTGAGCGGCGAGCGGCGCCGCGCGGCGAGGAGGTAGGCGCGGTAGCGGCCCTCGAGCTCGTCCAAGCTCAGGCCTCGTTCTTCTCGGACGCGAAGCGGCGGTCGCGGAGCACGGTCGGGATGTCGAGCTCGTCCTCCTCGGCGTTGCGCCCGAGGAGGTACTGCTTGTTCTTCGCCGTCGGGGCCTCGGTGATGCGCTTCCACTCGTCGGGCGAGAGGTAGTCCTCGAAGCCGCGGCGGGCGGCGGGCGCCTTCGCCTCGGCCGGGCGCTCGTCTGAGCGGATGCCGCGCTGGAAGCCCGTGGCGATCACCGTGACCCTGACCTCGTCCCCGATGTTCGGGTCGATGATGAGGCCGGGCTTCTGGAAGAACTCGCGGTCGGCGCTCTCGGTGATGAGGTTGAGGATCTCCTCGTACTCGGTGAGCGAGAAGTCCTCGCCGCCGGTGACGTTGATGAGGATGTTCCTCGCGCCCTCGATCCTCGCGTCCTCGAGGAGGGGGTTGTTGATCGCCTTGGAGGCGGCCTCGACGGCGCGGTTGTCGCCGGAGGCGGCGCCGATGCCCATGATGGCGTCGCCCATGCCCTGCATGACGGTCGTCACGTCGGCGAAGTCGATGTTGATCTCGCCGGGCACGGTGATGAGGTCGGATATGGCCTGCACGCCCTGGCGGAGCACGTCGTCCGCGAGGAGGAAGGCCTGCCTGATGGGCGTCCTGCGCTCGACCACCTTGAGGAGGTGCTGGTTCGGGATGACGATGAGGGTGTCGACGGCCTGGCGGAGCTTCTCGATCCCCTCCTCGGCGAGCCGGCCCTTGACGCGCCCCTCGAAGTCGAAGGGCCGCGTGACGACGCCCACCGTGAGGGCGCCGGAGTCACGCGCGACCTGGGCGATGACGGGCGCCGCGCCGGTGCCCGTGCCGCCGCCCATGCCCGCGGTCACGAAGACCATGTCGGCCCCGGACAGTGCCTCCGCTATGGCCTCGCGGTCCTCGAGGGCGGCCTTCTCGCCCACCTCGGGCTTGCCGCCGGCCCCGAGCCCGTGCGTGACCTTGGACCCGAGGGGAAGCTTGACCTCGGCCCTCGAGAGGTTCAGCGCCTGCACGTCGGTGTTCGCCACGATGAACTGCACGTTGCGCAGCCCCGCGGCGATCATCCTGTTCACCGCGTTCGATCCGCCCCCGCCCGCGCCTATCACCTTGATGACCGTGGGACTGAAGGCCCGATCGTCGACTACCTCGATATTCATGTTCCCCTCCCCTTCCCCTTCGTTGCCTTTATCACCTGGCGGCCACTCCCCAGCGGCCGGCGACGCTCTCAGAAAAACCCGTTCCTGAACCAGTCCGCGATGCGCCTGAGCGCGCCATCCCGCTCGGCCGGCTTCGCCTTGCCCTGGCGCTCGGCGACCCTGGGCGCAGCCCTCGCCGCCGCCTCGGGCCCGCCAAGGGCCTCCGCGCCGAGGAGCACCAGGCCGACGCCCGTCGCGTAGAGCGGACTCCGGTACTCGTCGACGAGGCCGCCCAAGGTGATCGGATTGCCGATCCGCACGGGCAGCTGGAAGATCTCCTGGGCGAGTTCGGTCGCGCCCTGCATGAGGGCGCCCCCGCCCGTGAGGACCACGCCGCCCTTGATGTGGCGCCAGTGCCCCATCTTCTCGACGCGCTCGCGCGCCATGTGGAAGATCTCCTCCATCCTCGGCTGCACGATCGAGCAGAGCCTCCGCCGGCTCGTCTCCGCGGGCGCGCGCCCGCCGACGCCGGGGACGATCACCGTCTCCTCGGGATCGACCGACTCGAGCCAGGCGGAGGCGGACTCGCGCTTCAAACGCTCCGCGGCCTCCATCGGTATGCTCAGCATGATGGACACGTCGTTCGTCACCTGCGAGCCGCCGACCGGGATGACGCTCGTGTAGTAGGGGGCGCCGTCCGCGTAGACGAGGAGGTCGGTGGTCCCGCCGCCGAGGTCCACGAGGAGGCAGCCGAGCTCCTTCTCGTCCGAGCTCAGGGTGGCGCGGGCCGCCGCGAGGCTCTGGAGGAGGAGCCGCTCGACCTTGAAGCCGGCGCGGTTCACGCACTTCACGAGGTTCTGCGCCGTGGTGACCGAGCCCGTGATGATGTGCACCTCGGCCTCGAGCCTCACGCCGATCATGTCGAGGGGATTGCGGATCCCCTTCTGGTCGTCGACGATGAAGGTCTGCGGAATGACATGGAGGACCTCGCGGTCCATCGGGATCACCACGGCGCGCGCCGCCTCGATGACTCGGTCCACGTCCTCGCGCGTGATCTCGCGGCCCTTGCCGGTCACGGCGACGACGCCGCGGGAGTTGATCCCCTCGACGTTCGCGCCGGCGACGCCGACGAAGGCTTCCTTGGCCTCGCGTCCCGACATGAGCTCCGCCGCCTCGACCGCCGCGGCGACCGAGGCGAGGGTCGACTCGATGTTCACGACGACGCCGCGCCGGAGCCCCGTCGAGGGGGCCACGCCGACGCCGGTGATCTCGAGCACGCCGTTCTCGTTGTACTCGCCGACGACGGCGCGCGTGTTGGACGTGCCGACGTCGAGGCCGACTATCAGGTTGTCAGTCAGGATGTCCCTCCTTGCCGCGGTAGACGACGGTTCCGGCCCGGAAATCGAGCTCGGAGACCGCGGCTTCCATCCCCCTCGAGCCCAGTACGTCGAGGACGAGCAGTATCGAACGAAGATCGGAGGCGCTCGGGGACGGGCCCGTCCTCGCCGGCACGCGATGGCGCATCGGGTAGAGGAGAAGCTCGACCTCGCCGTAGCGGGAGCGCGAGATCTTGATCTCGGAGAAGGCCGCCGCCAGCGCGGGCTCCCGGGAGGCGATCTCCCCGAGGGCCCGCAGCGGCGCCGCGAGCTCGGCGGGCAGCCTCGCGCCCGGCCGGAAGTTCTCGATGCGGAGGCCCGAGAGCACGGGCAGGGCGCCGGCCGGCGGGTAGGAGCCGCCGGCGAGGGCGAAGGCCACGCCCTCGGCGTCGAGGCAGGCGAGGGCCTGCGTGCCGCCGGCCTCCACGAGCACCGAGGCGACGGGCCTGCGCTCCGCCACCTCGACGCGGAGGCCGTTGGGGAAGAGCCTCGACACCTTCGCCGAGGCGACGCGGGGATCCGACTCGAGGGCGGCCTTCGCGCGCTCGGGGCTGGCCGAGAAGAAGGGCTCGCCGGGGCGCAGCAGGGCCGCGGCGAGGACCTCCTCGCGGGTCATGCAGGCGGAGCCGCGGACGTCGAAGCGCGTCACGCGGAGGAGCGACGGCAGCGCGAGGGCGCCCAGGGCCGCGAGCACGCAGACGCCGGCGGCCAAGGCGAGCAGGCGGGCGGCGGCGCCGAGGAAGCGCTCGGCGCGGGGCCTCGAGGCGGCGAGCTCAGGCATCGTAGGCCTCCCGCGCCGGCGCCCGCGAGGAGGCGTCGCGGCGGGCCGCGTCGGGGACCCGCCCGCGGCTCAGGTTGTAGAGGAGGCCGCCCGCGCAGGCGGTCGAGACCAGCGAGGTCCCGCCCGCGGAGAAGAAGGGCAGCGCGATGCCGGTGGCGGGGACGAGTCCCCCGGCCACCGCGACGTTGACGAGGACCTCCATGACCAGGAGGGCGGAGAGTCCGAAGCAGAGGTAGGAGCGGAAGCGGTCCTCCTCCGCGAAGGCGAGCCTGAAGGCCCTCCACGCGAAGAAGCCCCAGAGGGCGAAGAAGGCGAGGACGCCGAGGAAGCCCGTCTCCTCGGCCCAGGCCGCGAAGACGAAGTCCGACTGCACCTCGGGGATGCTCGCGAGCTTCATGGTGCCCAGGCCGATGCCCTTGCCGAGGAAGCCGCCGGAGCGGATCGCCTTGATGGAGCCAAGGACCTGGTAGCCCTGGCCGTGCGGTTCGTAGGCCGGGAAGAGGAAGGCGAGGATGCGGCGGAGACGGAAGTCCGAGGTAAGGACGGAGAGGGCCGCGAGGGGCGCGGCGGCGGCCCCGAGGCCGAGGAAGAAGGAGACCGGGGCTCCGGCGGCCCAGAACATGATGGCCGCGGCCGCGCCGATTATGACCGCGGTGGAGAAGTCGTTCTGCAGGAAGACGACGACGCAGCCTAGGGCGCAGAGGAGGAGGGGCGGTACCAGGGAGGAGCCGCCGCGGGCGTCGCGCCCTTCCTCGACGGCCTCGGCGCGCTTCTCGAGGATGTGCGCGAGGTAGAAGATCGAGGCGAGCTTCCAGAGCTCGGAGGGCTGGAAGGTCGTGAAGCCGAGGTCGATCCAGCGCGAGGCGCCGTTGCGCGACTCGCCGAGCCCCGGCAGGAAGGGCAGGAAGAGCGAGGCGAGGGCGCCGAGGGTGATCGGCCCGACCTTGGCGCGGAGCTTCTCGAGCGGGATCGAGGCGCAGGCGAGGAAGACGAGGAGGGACGGGCCCATGAAGGCGAGCTGGCGCAGCGCGAAGTGCTGCGGGCCCTTGCCCAGGGAGAGGGCGTAGCCGGAGGAGGCCGACCAGAGGGCGGCCAGCCCCGTCCCCGCGAGGAGGAAGAGCGCGGCGAGGAGGGAGGGATCCCCC
Source organism: uncultured Treponemataceae bacterium (assembly GCA_964399065.1). GTDB lineage: Bacteria > Spirochaetota > Spirochaetia > Treponematales > Rectinemataceae > JAKLFE01. Next base: position 26,327 of record CAYNPQ010000001.1, read on the forward strand.
CTCTCGGCCGCGCGCGTCCTCTCCGCCTCGAATCCCCGCATCGCTTCCGTCCCTTCCTACTGGATCTTCAGGGTCGAGAGGGCGAGGATGGCGAAGATGCCGCCCAGGATCCAGAAGCGCGTCACCACCTGCGTCTCCTTCCAGCCCTTGAGCTCGAAGTGGTGGTGGATGGGCGCCATCTTGAAGAGGCGCCTGCCCTTGGTCAGCTTGAAGTACCCGACCTGCAGCACGTCCGAGAGGATCTCCATCATGAACACGCCGCCGATGACGAGGAGGAGGACCTCCTTCTTCACGATGAGCGACAGCACGCCGAGGGCGCCGCCCAGGGCCAGGCTCCCGACATCGCCCATGAAGACCTCGGCGGGATGGGAGTTGAACCAGAGGAAGCCCACGCAGGCCCCGATGAGGGCCAGGTTGAAGACGGTGAGCTCGCCCGCGCCCTTTATGTAGGGTATTGCGAGGTAGGCCGACCAGTCGGCGCGGCCGGTCACGTAGGTGATCGCCGAGAAGGCGATGAGGGCCATGATGACGAGGCCCGTCGCGAGCCCGTCGAGCCCGTCGGCGAGGTTGACGGCGTTGGACCAGTAGACCACGTAGACCACCGCGATCGGGATCCAGGCGATCCCGAGGTCGATGACGGGGTACTTGAAGAAGGGCACGTAGAGCTTCGTCGTCTCGGGGTGGCCGAGGGAGCGGATCACGAGGGCCGCGGCCGAGGCCACGACCACCTGCAACCAGAGCTTGACCCAGGCCGGCACGCCCTTGGAGTTGCGGTACTTGATCTTGAGGAGGTCGTCGGCCAGCCCGATGAGGCCGAAGCCGAGGAGCGAGGCGAGGGCGATCCACACGTAGGCGTTCTTCAGGTCGCCCCAGAGGAGGACGGAGACCGCGACCGCGAGGATGATGAGGATGCCGCCCATCGTGGGCGTGCCCGACTTCGAGAGATGGCTCTCGGGGCCGTCGGTCCTGATCGCCTGGCCGAACTTGAGCACGCGGAGCCGCTCGATGATGCGCGGCCCGAAGAGGAAGGCGATGAGGAGGGCGGTCACCGCCGCGTAGGCGGAGCGGAAGGTGAGGTAGCGGAAGACGTTGAAGGCCGAGAAATACTTGGTCAAGGGCACCAGCAGCTCGAGGAACATCCATCCCCTCCCGACTCAACCAGCGTGGCCGTGCGCGTCGGCGCCGGCCGGGATCCCGGGCAGCCCCTCGGCCGCCCTCCAGAGGGCCATCCCCCTCGAGGCCTTGAGGAGGACGAGGTCCCCGGGCCGCGAGAAGGAGCGAAGGGAGGCGCGGAGGCGGTCGATGTCGGTCTCGAAGACCATGAGGCCCTTGAAGCCCCCCTCGCGCGCCGCCTCGAAGGCCGGCCTCGCCTCCTCGCCGAAGAAGAAGAGCGCCTCGGCCTTCGAGGCGCCGGCCCTGACGCCGGCGGCTCGATGCTCGGCCTCGGACTCGGGGCCGAGCTCGAGCATCGAGCCCAGGACGTAGATCCGCCTGCCGGGCCACTCGAGGTCGTCGCAGAGGGCCAGGGCCGCGGCCATGCTGTCGGGGTTCGCGTTGTAGCAGTCGCGCACCAGGGTCAGCTCTCCCCGGATGATCTCGGAGCGGCCGAAGAGGGGACGCGCGGAGCCCAGCCCCTCGACGATGTCGCCCGCCGGGACCCCTACCCGGGCGGCCAGGGCGGCCGCGGCGATGCCGTCGAGGAGATTGTGCCTCCCCGCGAGGGGGAAGCGGAACCGGAGGCCCTCCCAGTCGATCTCGTAGCCCTCCAGCCCCAAGGCCCGCGCGCCCCGGAAGCCCCTCGTGCTCCGGGGGCCGAATTCAAGCATCACGCCCCGCACGCCCTCCTCGAGGAAGGCTCGGTAGTCGTCGTCCTCCCAGACGAAGCCGACCTGCCTCCCGTCGAATTTCGAGAAGACCGATTTTTTTTCCTCGGCTATCTTGTCGCGCGAGCCGAGAATCCCGATGTGGGCAGTCCCGACGTTGGTTATGAGGGCGATGTCGGGCTCGTAGACGGAGGCCAGCTCGGCCATCTCGCCCTTCCGGTTCATGCCCATCTCGAAGATGCCGACCTCGTGGCCGGCGGCGAGCGAGAACATCGAGAGGGGCAGGCCGATGTCGGAGTTGAGGTTCCCCTCGTTGACCGCGACCGAGCGCGAGCGGCCGATGATCGCCGCGGCGCACTCCTTGGTCGTGGTCTTGCCCGAGGAGCCCGTGATGCCGATGCGGAGGAGCCGGGGGAAGCGGCGCCGGTAGTCGCGGGCGAGGGATTGCAGGGCCGCGAGGGTGTCGGGCGCGAAGAGGAGGGCGGCGCCGCGGGAGGCCGCGAGGCCGCCGGCGGCCGACAGCACCTGCCCGCGCCGGTCGGCCCGCGCGAGCACCGCGGAGGCGCCGGCCTCGAGGGCGGCGACGATGTAGTCGTGGCCGTCGACCCGCTCACCGGGCAGGGCCACGAACAGCGCGCCCGGCCCGGCCTTGCGCGAGTCGGCCGCGACGGTCTCGACTCGGGCCTCGGGAGCGCCGACGAGGGCGGCCCCGGCGGCGGCGGCCGCGGCCCCGGAGAGGTACAGGGGCTCGGCCCGCTCAGCCATCGCTGCGCCCCTTGGGATTCTTGGACACGTCGACCCTGAGCCGCCTGGAGGCGGCCGCCTTCTCGAGGCCGAGGGATTTCGCGAGGGACGCGGCCCGCTCCCTGCTCGAAAGCACGGCGATCCCCGCCTCGAGCTTCTCGTTCTCGCGGAGCCACTCCTCCTGGAGCGACTCGAGCCGGCGGGCCTCGGCGGCGAGGGCGGAATAACGCGTCGCCTGCCAGACCGCGGCGGCGAGCACGAGGGGCAGGGAGAGTACCGCGACGAAGGCGAGCCTTTTCCTCATCGAGACCGATCCTTTCGAGCGCCGGCCGCGGACTCCGCGGTCGCGGGACCCTCCTTGCGGAGGACGCGCAGCTTGGCGCTCCGGGAGGCCGGGTTCCTGGCGACCTCCTCCTCGGAGGGCTCGACCGGCTTCTTCGTCAGGATCGAGAATGAGGCCGATCCCCCCTCACGAGGTATCGGCCGATCCGCGGCCCGAGTCGAGTCCGCGGCGCCCTCGGGGAGCTTCCCGGCGAGCTCGCGGAAGAGGTTCTTCACGATCCGGTCCTCGAGGGAGTGGAAGGAGATGACGGCGAGGGTCCCGCCGGGCTCGAGGAGTGAGGCGGCGAGGGCGATGCCCCTGCGCGCCCTCCCGAGCTCGTCGTTGACCGCGATGCGGAGGGCCTGGAAGGTCCTCGTGGCGGGATGGATCCGGCCGTGGCGGTAGGACGGCGGCACGGCCGAGCGCACGATCTCGGCGAGCCGGCTCGCGGTCTCGATCGGGCCGGAGCGCCTCGCCTCGACGATGGCGCGCGCGATCCTCCGGGAGAGCCGCTCCTCGCCGTATTCGAAGATGACACGGGCGATCTCCTCCTCGCGCCCGGAGGCGAGGAACTCGGCGACGCTCATCGGCGCGTCGGGCGAGAGCCGCATGTCGAGGGGCTCCTCGGCGGAGAGGCTGAAGCCGCGGCCGGCCTCCACGAAGTGGAACATCGAGACGCCGAGGTCGAAGAGGACGAGGTCGGGGCTCCCCGGCAGGGCGCCCGGCGAGGCGAGGACCTCGTCGAAGTAGCCGAGCCGGAACTGCATCCGCTCCCCGAAGGAGGCGAGGCGCTCGCGCGCCTTGGCCTGAATCCGCGGATCGGCGTCCACGCCGACGTAGCGGAGCCCCGGATGGCGGGACAGGAAGGCCTCGGCGTGGCCGCCCTCGCCCAGGGTGCAGTCGAGCATCAGGCAATCGAGCCGGGGCGGCTCGAGGCAGGACAGGACCTCCCCGAGCATCACCGGAACGTGGACGACTTCCGCCACGGCCGAATACCGACTCCCCCGGCGCCTCCCGGCGCTAGAGAGTCAGCCCTCCCAGTTCTTCGGCCGCGGCGAGGAATTCGGACTCGTTCGCCTCGAGGTACTTCCGGTACGCCTCGGCGTCCCAGATCTCGATGTACTTGGTGATCCCCAGGATGACGCATTCCTTCGAGAGCCCCGCGAACTCGCGGAGGCTCTGGGGGATGGCGATCCTCCCGAGCTTGTCGACCTCGACCTCCTGGGCGGGAGCGAGGATGCGCCGCTGCACGAGCCGGGCCCGCGCGGCGAAGAGGCTCGTCGACTCGATGAGCTTCTTGGAAAGGGCATTCCACTGTTCCGGGGCGAAGAGCCAGAGACAGGCGTCCACGCCTTGGGTCAGGACGAATTCATTCCCGCAGAGCTCTCCCCTGAGCTTCGCGGGAAGAGAAATTCGTCCTTTCTCGTCCAGGGTGTTCCTGAACTCTCCGGTTAACAGGTTCATGCCACTAGTTCCTACGTTTTACCACTTTTTCCCACCACAACTTTATAGTATCCCTGCCCCGAGCACTGTCAACGAAAGCTTTTTCAAAAAGAATCGACAGAAACTGTTTTTTAGCGCATTTATCTTTACGCGTGTTTAGTGCTTTTTCCGGAAGCATTTTATAGAAGAAAGGTGAAAAAGGGTGGAGGCAGCGGTTGTAGAATCCGGTGAGGCTGCGAGATATGCCGAGTTCTGTCTATGCTACACTTGAGGAATGACGACCTATGAGTACTATATCGTCTTTCCCGAGGGGGAGGAGCAGGAGATCCAGGCCCGTCTCCAGATCGACGAGCTCGTCGACCTCAACGGTAGCCCCCTCGCCCTCCCCCTCCCCACTGCCCGGATGATCGCCTACCGCGTCGTGAGGATCCGCCATTCGGAGGACCGGGGCGTCTACGCGATCCGGCACTACGTCGAGCTCGTTCCCGCCCGGGAGCTCATCTCTTTCGTAGGCGCGGGGAGGCAGTATACCTAGGATATGGAACAGCTGACCCTTCTCCTGTCATTCATCGCCCTCGCGGGCTTCTGGCATACGGAACCCGGGAAGGTGAGCGAGGCGGTCGTCGAACTCATGGCGAGGATGCAGCCGAGGCAGGAGCTGGTCTGGGGGCCGGCCCTGCGCATGCCCCTCACGGACCGCTCCGGGAAGGCCATCCTCCGGAGCGACGCCTTGGTCTTCATCAGCCGCGACCGTGATACGGGGGAATACTGCGTCGTCTTCAGGGGCACGAACCCCGTCTCGTCCATGGAGTGGCTCTTCCAGGATTTCAAGGTCCGCGAGCAGGTCCCGTGGCGGAGGATCAGCCCGGGCCGGGCCCCCGAGGAGGCGTCGATCTCCGAGGGCGCGGCCGCGGCCCTTTCCCTGAGGCTCGGCCTCAGGCCGGAGGAGAGCGTCGCCGGCGCGGGGACAAGCCTCGCCGAGGCCCTCCTCGACATCGCGGAGCGACGCGAGGCGCCCTGCGGCCTGACCTTCACCGGGCATAGCCTCGGGGGGCTCCTCGCCCCCTTGGCCGCCCTTTGGCTGGTGGAGCGTCTCGAGGCCGAGGGCGGGAGCGCCCCCCTGCCACGGATCGAGGCTTGGACCTACGCCGCCCCGACCGCGGGGAACCGCGCCTTCGCCGCCTACCTCGATGCGAGGCTGCCCGGGCATCGCCGCTACGCGAATGCCCTCGACCTGGTGCCCCGGGCCTGGGAGGAAGAGGCGATGGCCTCCCTCCCCTCTCTCTACGGCCCCGACATCGGCCCGCAGCCCGTCGCCCGCTCCATGCTGCGCCTCGGCGCGCGTCTCGCGAAGGGCGGGGACTATGCCCAGCCCGGCGATGCCCTGCCCGTCCCGGCCGAGGTCATTCCCGTGCTGGGCGGCCTCTACCTCCTCGAGGCGGCCTACCAGCACTGCGGCCCCTACCTCGACCTCCTCCCGCCCGAAGATAAGGCGACGATCCTGCGCGAGATCTACGAGCCCCTCGTCGAGCTCGTCTCCGTGAAGGGCCTCAGGCCCGTGGAGCTCCGGACACTCTTCCGCGCCGGGCGCTGAACGGGGGGAAAGCCTGGTCTCGTTCAACGCGCGACGAGGGGCCGCCGCTACTGCTTGATCTTCTCCTTGAGCGCGGGCATCGAGAAGCCGTAGGCGTCCTTGAGCTCGCGCAGGGGCTTGTCCACGGGCAGGTCGGCGGGGAGGCCGAGCTTGGCGATGACCGCGGCCTCGCTCGCCTTGAGGGCCGCGGCCACGTCCTTGACGCTCATCGTGCCCTCGAGGGCGAAGTCGGCCGGCACGACGAGGGCCGCGGTCGCCGGCGCGGCGGCGGGCTTCGCGGCGGCGGGCGCGGGGGCCGCGGCGGCGGGCTTCGCGGCCGGCGCAGGAGGAGTGGCGGCCGGAGCGGCCGTCTCCTTGCCTCCTTCGGCGGCGGGCATCGCGCCCTTCTCCCCGGCGTAGGGGACGCCGAGGATCTTCGCGACCGCGACGCGGACCGCGTCGGCCTCGAAACCGTCGATGCCGGCGAGCTTGCCCGTGTCCTTGAGCATGGTCGCGGGCGGCACCTTGGCCGCGTCGAGGCCGAGCTCGCGATAGAGCCGCTCGAGCTCGATCCCGAAGGACTGGGCCACGGCCTCGTAGGTGGAGGAGCCCTTGATGTCCTCGACCTTGAGCGTGCCGGCGAGGGCCTGCTCGCTCAGGGACTTGGCGGAGAAGCGCAGCATGCCGGCGGCCTGTCCGACGAGTGCCGCGGCCAGGTAGATGGCGAGGCCGATCGCGACGATGGTCCCGGCTTTCAGCGCCTTCTTGCCGAGGGTCGGGGCGAGGGTGGCCTTCTTCGTGGGGCAGGCGGTCACGCACTCCATGCAGCCGATGCACTCGGGGGAGGATACGGAGTCGGCATGGGAGACGTCGACGTTCATCGGGCAGACCTTGTCGCACTTGGAGCAGGAGATGCAGGTCGGGGCGTCTCGCTTGATGCGGAAGAGGGGGATCCTGCCCAGGATCGCGTTGAAGGCCCCCAGGGGGCAGAGGTACTTGCAGAAGGCCCGCTCGTACAGGATCGAGAGGAGGAGCACGAGGACGAGGATGACGAGGCCCACCGCGAACTCGGCCCAGACCGCCGCCAGTCCCGCTGAGAGATGGCCGTAGGCCGCGAGGGGGTCGTAGGGCCTGATGACGAGCTCGCCCGCGCGCCAGGTGAAGTAGACGACCGCGGCGAGGACGAGGTATTTCGCGTAACGCAGGACGGAGTCGAGCCGGCGCGGGACCTCGAGCCGCCTGCGGATGAGCTTCCTGCCGAGCCAGCCGAACACTCCCTGCAGGGCGCCGAAGGCGCAGAGCCAGCCGCAGTAGAAGCGCGAGAGCACCACGCCGAGGACGAGGATCGCGCCGAGGAGGACGATGTTGCCCGGCTCGATCTTCTTGATGAACTCGCCCCCCGCCACGTACTTCATGAGGGTCTCGAGCCCGCCGAAGGGATCGAGGGCGTCGATCGAGGGGATGCCCTGCAATCGCTGGTGCAGGACGGTGAGGACGGTCAATCCGACGAGGGTGACGCCGAGGGTGATTCGGCGGGCGATCTGGACCGGCGCAAGCTTGGTCGCCATGGATCCTCCTTGGGAACTCTACTTGGGGTTACGCTCCGGCGCCTCGCCGGACACGACGGTCCTGTTCAGAACAAGACCGACGGTATTTATATGCATTTTCCGTGCCAACCAAAACCCGCTTGCATATATCCCTATTTCCCCTATATAGCATTATTGAAAGCGCAGAAAATGCAAGGCCGAGGGCCTGGGAGCGGGAAAGCAATTCCCCCGAGGTGAAAAAATTACCCGCGCCGGGAGGTGCACATGAGTTTCTGCTGGGTCACGATCAACGTCATGGACATGGAACGCTCGCTGGCCTTTTACAGGGAGGTCGTCGGGCTCGCCCTGAACCGGCGGATGAAGCCGATGCCCGGGACCGACATCGCCTTCCTCGGCTCGGGCGACACCGAGGTCGAGCTCATCCGCAACGAGAAGGCTACGTCCTGCTCCTACGGCAAGGATGTATCGCTCGGCTTCAAGGTCGATTCCCTCGAGAAGACGATCGAATTCCTCAAGGAGAAGGGCGTGCCCGTCCAGTCGGGGCCTTTCCAGCCGAGTCCGACGGTCAGGTTCCTGTACGTCCTGGACCCGGACGGCATGAGGATCCAATTCGTGGAGGACGTCAAGTAGGGCTTTCCTTCGTCGCTTCCGTTTGTCAGAGCTCCTCTTCGTCGCTCTGACCCTCCGGGAACAGGTAGAGGTCGGGGATCTTGTGGACGCGTTGGAGGGAGACGTCGCGGCGGATCTCCGGCTCGGCTTGGAGCTCCAGCTCGATGTAGTGCGAGAGGACGTCGAAGCCGGGGGCCTCGACGCGGATCTCGAAAGTCCAGTTCCGCGCCTCGCCGACCGCGGCGGTGGCGACATGGCTCGGCCAGAAGATGTAGGCGCCGGCGGTGCCGCTCGCGAGGACGAAGGGATTCTGCCAGTTCTGGTCCACGACGGGCGCCTCCGCGCCTCCCGAGAGCAGGCGGACGCGGCCCTCGGTCACGGGGGCGAAGGTCCTGCCGTCGAAGACCCGCCCCATGATTGTCGGGAAGTTGAAGGCGGGGCCGGCCGTCCGCTCGGGCGGGGCGGAAGGAGCCTCGTGGTCGACGGTCAGCCGCGGGGCATGGGTCACCTTGGACCAGCCCTCCTTGACGAGGGAGATGAGGTCGGCGCGGCGCTGGACCTTGTCGAGGCCTTCCTTCTCGCTGTAGGCGAGCCCGCGGCTCGAGGCGACGTACTCGGGCTTCACGCGGTTGAGGACGTAGCAGGCCACGTCGAGCCGGCACTGGTCGCAGACGCAGTAGCCGAGGCGGCGCTCCTTGGCCTCGATGCCGAACAACTCGTCCACGAGCGCCTTGACCACGTCCTCCATCAGGTTCCGGATCTCCATGATCGCTCCTTGCCGTCGCGTGCCTATCATCCAGTCTATGCGTTTCCGGGGAATCCGCAACGAGCTCCGGCCGCTAGTCTGCCGCCGCCCCGCCCGCCGGGCGGGAAATGCGGGCCAGGGCCTCCTCGCGGAGAGTCTCAAGTCCGCGCCCCTCGGGGCCGCCCGCGACCGGCGGGAGGACGAAGACGCGGAGCCGCCTGAGCGCTGAGGCGAAGCCGGACACGACCGCGGGCGTGAAGACGGTCGAGCTCTCGTTGAAGGGGCGGCTGGCGCCCGGCTCGCCATGCCCCCGGGCCTCCTCGAGCAACACGGGCAGGTCGGTCTCGAGCGAGATGGGCTCGGGTATGTCGACGACGACCGCCGCAGCGCCTCCCGCGAGGCGGGCCGTGGCGGCGAGAGCCTCCTCGAAGCGGAGCCGCGCGCCGAGGTCGAGGAGGGAGGCCTGCCCAGGCTGCGAGGGATCGAAGGGCAGGTCCAGCAGGGTCTGGTGGAGCCGGCCCTCGAAGACGGCGTCCGCGAGGCCATAGGCCTCCCTCCCGGCGCGGCCGGCCCCCTCGAGGGCCCGGAGCCGCGCGTAGAAGCCGTCGTCGTCGAGTCCGTAGAGCTCCTCGAGGCCGAGGACCCCCGCCTCGACCGCGAGGAGGAGGGCCTTCTTGACCATCGCGGTGGCGGAGCGCACCCCCCGGTGCCAGTACACGGAGCGGTACATGAGGTACTTCGAGAAGAGTACGCCCTCGACGGCCATGATGCCGCGCTCGTCCACGGCGAGGCGGTCGCCGGGCCCCAAGGCCACGCGCTGGAGGGCGAAGTCCGTGTCCTGCACGCCGTAGGGCACGCCGCAGTGGAAGGCGTCGCGGTTGAGGTAGTCGAGCTTGTCGGGGTCGAGGACGCCGGAGAGGAGGCCCCGGAAGAAGCGGATCTCGCGGTCGCCGCCGTCGGGGAGGTCATGGTCGACGATGGCCGCGGCCGCGTCGGGATCCGCGCCGGCCCGGCCCGCGAGCGTCCTGAGCGGCTCGGCGGCGAGGAGGCGGGCGGTCAGGACCTCGTGGTCCTCGAGGGGCAGCTCCTTGAGCGAGTGCGCGTAGGGGAAGTGGCCGAGGTCGTGGCAGAGGGCGGCCACGAGGAAGGAATACAGGCCCTCCCTGCCGACGAAGTCCTCCGCGCCCCTGGTCGCGAGGGCGCCGATGAGGCGCTTGGCCATGTGGAAGACGCCGAGCGAGTGGGCGCGGCGCGTATGGGTCGCGCCCGGGTACACGAGCTGGGCCGGGCCGAGCTGCTTGATCCGGCCGAGCTTGGCGAAGGCCGGGGAGGAGGCCAGCTCCTCGAGGCCGGGGCTCAGGAAGATGTTGCCCCAGAGCGGGTCCCTGACCGGCTCGGTGAAGTCGAGGGCGAGCAGCTCGAGGAGCCTGCCGCGGCTCACTGATGGGCCTCCGTTCGGCGAAGACCGCGGGACGAGATGCCTTCGCGCCCGCCGGTTTGACCTCGCAATCCTAGTGTGGTACATATTTGCATGGAATGAGGCGAAAGTACAGCGAGCCGGCCCCCGGGCACAACGGGCCGCGCGCATCGCGGACGGCCCTCCTCGCGGCCCTCCTCTCCGCGGCCTGCTCCTTGGCTTTGCCTTCCTGCGCGCGCAAGGCCGGACCTGCTGAGGCGGGGCAGCCGCCCAAGCCCGCCGCGGCCCAGGCGGCGGCCGCTCCGCCGGTCCCGCCGCCTGCGCAGGCAGGAAACGCTCAGCAGGGAGCTCCGCCTCCCGGCGCGCCGGCGGCCGCCCCGACTCCTCCGCCGCCGGGACAGGCCGCGGTTCCGCCCCCCCTCCCGGCCCAGCCCCTGGCCAAGCAGGCCGGCCCGGCCAAGCCCACGGGAGGGCCCGCGCCGCGGACCCGGGTCGCGAGGCCCGCGCTCGCGGCCTCGATCCGGGCCTTCGGGCTCGGCTCGCCACAAGTCGCCCGGATGCCCGAGGACTTCTCCCTCGGCCCCCTGCAGTCGCTCCGCGTCGCCGAAGAGCCGGCGGCCGGGCCCCTGACCGTGGCCGAGGCCTTCATGAAGTGCCTCAAGGCCGGCAAGCTCGACGCGGCGATCCTGGCGCCGCACTCGCGGGAAGCCCTCGCCCTCCTCCTCGCGCCCGAGGCGCCGGCGCCCGAGGGGGCCGGCGCCCTGCCCTACCGGCTCGGCAGGATCGCCATGGCGGGGGACTCGGCCTCGCTCCGGGTCCGGCTCGCGTCGGGTCCCGGCCGGGAGCGGCTCGAGGGTTCGCTGGCCCTCGGCAGGTTCGACGGGAAGTGGTACGTCGAGGCGCTCTCCCTCGACCCGCCGCCTTCCGAGAGCGCGGCGGAGGGGAAGGAAGGCGCCGCGGCGCGGCCGGTCTTCGATCCCTTCCGTCGCGATCCGCAGTGAGGAGGAGCCGATGGCAACCAGCCTGAAGCGCATCGAGAAGGAATTCATCCTCAGCTCAGCGAGGGACGACCGGGTAAAATTCCTCTGCATCGCGGGCACGGGCGAATGGCCGGTCACCATCAGGGAGCTCGGTCCCGACAAGGTGGTATTCGCGCACGCCATGCCCCTTCGGCTCCTCCGCAAGGGCGCGACCTACGAATTCCGCTTCGTCTACCGCGAGCAGCCCATGGCTTTCAGGTCGAGGGCCCTCGAGGTGAAGGACTCGACCCTCGCCGTGGAATTCCCCTCCTCGGTCTACAAGAACCTCGGCAGGCGCTACTCGCGGCGCGCGCCGCCCTCCGAGCTCTCGGTGTCCTTCTCCTTCCGCGGCGACCGCTACGACCTCGCCTTTCCCACGAGCCGGGAGTTCGAGCCCGTGAGCGAGCCCGAACCCTCCTCGTCCTTCGATCCCAAGGACATCAAGGCGCTCATCGCCGAGTTCAACGAGCGGGGCGCCGAGTACGCGAGCGAGCGGGCCGTGCGGATGTTCAAGGAGCGGAGGCCCGAGAGCATCGAGGAGAAGGCCATCGTCAGGACCGGGAAGATCTACTACCTGCCCACGGCTGTCGGCGGCCTGCCGACGGTCGATCCCTACGTGAGGCCGCGCCTCGTGACCAGGGCGATGCTCGGCGACTTCATGAGGGAGCAGGGGATCCACGAGGACCTCGTCGAGGAGGAGCTCCTCCGCTTCGAGCGGAACAAGAGGAACTCGGGCGTGCTCTCCGAGCTGATGATCCCCCTGCTCTTCCAGGAATACGTCATCGGCTACGTCTACCTCGTCAACAAGACCGCGGGGAAGCCTCCCTTCGACCTCGCCGTGCTCGAGACCTTCCTCCAGTTCACGAAGGTCCTCGCGTACTCGCTGAAGATCAACGGCTACTTCCGGAACGCGCCGAAGAAGCCCTCGGACTACCGCGCCGACGTCCTCGACATCAGCGCCGGCGGCCTCCTGTTCTCCAACTCCTCCAAGGACCTCGCATCCTCCCTCCTGGCGGGCTCCACGATCGACCTGGCCGTCAAGGTCGGCGAGCGCACCGCCAAGGCCCACGCCGTCATCAAGCGGACCTTCCGCGACGCGAGCCGCGCGTACTACGGGGTCGAGTACGAGGAGATCGCCCCCGAGGACTTCCGCTTCCTCTTCGAGGCCCTCTACGGCCGCGACTTCACCGACGCCGACGCCACCGGCGTCGAGGGACTCGGCGTGAAGATGCCGGTCAAGCTCGACTAGCATGCCCGCCAGAGAAGCCCGCGCCGGGAGGCTGCGCCCCCTTGCCTCGGACGCCCTCGCGACTTTCGTCTGCGCCTTCCCCTTCGCGCTGGTGACCCTCGTGGTCCGCTACGGCCCCTCGACGGTGGACCCCTGCACCTCGCCCCTCCTCCTGAAGGCCGCGCCGCTGGTCGCCTTCCTCGGCCTCCTCGCCGTCGCCATTCCGATCCTCGCCTGTCTTAACGCCTCGGGCACCGCCTCCTTCATCGCCCGCGCCGCCTTCGCCTGCGTCTTCGCCGCGTCGGGCTCGGCGCTGTTCGGCGGGGCCGTGCACCGTGATTACTTCACCGCCGTCTTCCAGTACCTCCTCGCCTTCCTCGCCCTCTTCCTGTACTGGCTGCGCTCCCAGCCCTCGTCGCAGGTGTCTTCCGGCACCTTCCGCTCCCTGGGCCGGGCCGGCTACGCGATCTTCTTCCTCTTCTCCGCCTGGATCATGATGATGGGCTACGCGATCTCCACGAGGGCGGAGCCCCGGCCCATCGAATCGGTGCTCTACAACTCCTACAACGCCCTCCTCGACCTCGTCATCTTCCTGGGCTCGAGGGAACTCGTGCTGCGTTCCTACAAGACCCTCGCGCTGAGGTCCGACGGCGCCGTCCTCCTCGACGGGGCGCCGATCGACTTCGTGCTCGGAGCGGCGGGGGTCCGGATACTGAAGGCATTCCTCGCCTCGCCCGAGAGGCGGGCCACCTGCGCCGACATCGCGCGGCAGGCGGCGGAGGAGGGCAGGACGAAGCGGCGCTCGGACTGCGCCTCCTGCGACGCCGCGGACGCCAAGGCCTCGCTCTGCCCCGAGTACCGCGCCACCTACAACCGCCTCCTCGAGCTCAAGAAGCTCCTCGAGTTCCTCGAGGTCGGCAGCATCCTGCCGCCGAAGAACAAGCGGCGGATCCTGGCGGAGGGCTGGAGGCTGGCTCTCTTCGAGAACGTCAGGCTGGAGTCCGGAGCGCGGGCGCGGAGCCATTCCAAGGGGGAGGCGGAGGCGGAAGGGCTTGCCGGAGTTTAGGCAGGCGAGCAGGCCGCGGCGCCCGGCGGCCGTGCCGGACCCGCGACTCGGGGTTTTGACATGGATTTTGGATCGTTCTTATTGAGGTCCATTCTACACCCGCGGCCCCGGAATCGAACGATCCGCAACTACACGTGGACTGAATCTACTCTTTTCCGTCCTCGGCCGGGCCCGCCGCGGCGACCCCGCGGCGCTTTTTCGGGTAGCGCTTGAGCATGGCGACCGAATTCCGCCTCTGGTTGAAGACGAAGCCGCCGTCCCAGTACTCGAGGGCCGCGAAGAGGGCGTTGCCGCCGTCATTGTCGTCGGCGGCCGCGCCGCGGAAGGAGACGTACTCGGCGAGCGCCTCGAAGTCCTCGCCCTCGAGGCACTCCTGCCGGCGCCGGTTGAACTCGTTCCACTTCTCGACGTCCTTGAAGCCCGGGCCCTCGTCCTCCACGATGAGGTGGGCGTGCTCGGCGCTGAAGGAGTACCAGACGCGGACCTTCTTCTCGGGGTCGCACTTGTTGCCGTGCTTCACCGCGTTCTTGATGATCTCGCTGATCTGCTGCTCGAGGAGGTTGATCTCCTTGATCTCGGGCGGGGCCGACTGGACGATGAGGAGGGTGAAGTACCGGATCTGACGGAAGTCCGAGGGGAACTCCTTGTGGAGCATGCCCGTGCGGTCGAAGAGGGGGGAATTCTCGTCGACCTTGATCTGCTTGACCTTCGACGCTTCGCTCATGGGATCCTAGGCCTCCAGCCTGTGCAGGGCCTCGTCGATCGTCGGCGTGATCGGGAAGTAGCCCATGAGCTTGGTGAGCTCGATGACCTTCTTCACCGACCCGTGGATGTTCGTGATGACGAGCTTGTGGTTCAGCTTCTTGATCGTGGAGCAGATGTAGATGAGGGCGCCGATGCCGCTCGAGTCGATGTAGTCGACGTTCTCGAGGTTGATGATGAAGCGCCCGACCTTCTTCTCGAGCATCTTCATGACGAGCTCCTTGAGCTTGTAGGAGTTGTAGAGGTCCATCTCGCCGTTCACGTCGATGATGTAGCTCTCCCCGTTCTTGCGTATCTTCAATTCCATGCGATCGGCTCCTCCCGCCCTCAGCCCATGGCCTTCATCACGAGCACGGTCTGGTCGTCGTGCTGCCGCGTCCGCCCCGCGAACAAGGCCAGGTCGTCCCTGATGCCCGCGGCTATCTCCTCGGCGGGGAGCGCGTGGCAGCGCTGCACCGCGTTCCCGAGGTTCTTCCTCCCGAACTGCCGTCCCTGCTCGTTCATCGCCTCGACCACGCCGTCCGTGTACATGACGAGCACGTCCCCCGGCCGCATCGAGAGGCGCCTCGAGGAGTAGGCGGTGGCGCGCTCGACGCCGATCGGCACGCTCTTGGACTCGACGGTCTCGATGGCGCCCGCGTCGGCGCGGTAGATGATGAGGGGTTGGTGCCCCGCGTTCGCGTACTCGAGCTCGCGCCGCGAGCAGTCCGCGACGACGAGGCCGAGGGTCGCGAAGTGGTCGATGTCGACCTTGCTGGACACGCCCCGGTTGACCCACTGGAGGAGCGTGGCGGCGTCCTTGGCCGAGGCGACGATGAGGTGGAGGATGGAGCGGATCATCACCATGACGAGGCTCGCCGCCACGCCCTTGCCGGCCACGTCGCCGATCGCGACGACGACCTTGTCCGCGCGCGTGCGGATCGCGTCGTAGTAGTCGGAGCAGACGCCCCGCGCCGTGCTCGAGAAGGCGGCGAGGCCGAAGCCCGGCAGCTCGGGGAGCTTCTTCGGCACCAGGGCCCCGCGCACGTCCGCGGCGATCGCGGCCTCGCGCTCGATGTCGCCCCGCTCGGCGGCGTCGAGGAAGGTGAAGGAGTTGGCGACGGCGATGGAGCCGAAGTCGGCGAGGAGCTTGCAGCGGTCGAAGTCCCGCTCCTCGAAGGAGCCGGAGGCGGTCTTCGCGACCGACACCGCGCCGATGATGCGCTCGTCCACGACCAGGGGGGCCACGATGAGGCCGCCGGCGCGGAGCCAGTCCTCGTCGCCGGCGCCCTCCGCGGGGCCGCCCCCGGGGATGAAGAGCTGCCTGCCAGAGCTCGCGGCCTCGCCGATGGGCCCCTCGCCGAGCTTGAAGCGCGAGCGCCGCACGAAGGCGGCGACCCGCTCGGGCTCGCGGGGGAGGCTCTCCGGCAGCTTGAAGGGCGGCGGGTAGGTGCCGTGGAGGGCCCGCACCGACACCGACTCCTCGAACTCGTCGACGAGGGCGATGATGCCGCCGTCCGCCCCGGTCCGCTCCACGAGGACGCGCACCATGTTGTCGAGGACGTCCTGGAGGGAGAACTCGGGCTTCATCGCGGTGCCCGCGGCGAAGAGGAGGTCGTAGAGCGAGTCGATCGAGGCCTCGTAGTAGTCGACGGCCTGGACGAGCTGGCCCATGCCGAGGTCGACGAAGGCGAGGGCGACCGCGAGGAGGAGGCCGTAGAAGAGGGGCGCGGCCAGCCCCTGGAAGAGCGCCGAGGCGGTACCGAGCGAGGCTTCCGCGGCGAGGTAGGCCAGGGAGGCCGCGCCGAGGGGTATCCAGCTGCGCCGGGCCAGCTCGTTCTCGGGGCCGCCGGCCGAGCCTCGCGAGGCGAGGAGCGCGGCCGCGGAGGCCAGGACGGGGAGGAAGCAGAGCGACCAGAGCGGGAGCGAGAGGGCCCCGCCGGAGAAGCCGAGGAAGGCGTCGAGGCCGAGTAGGGCGGAGGCGGCGAGGGCCAAGGCGGCCGGGATCGCGCGGAGGGCGCGGAGCGCGGGAGAGCCGCGGATCGAGGCCCGGGGAACGCCGACGAGGAGGAGCGCCCCGAAGAGGGCCAGGTCCGAGGCGCGGAAGAGGTCGGGGTGGGGGAAAAAGGCGAAGGCGAGGTCCCTCGCGGCCAGGAAGGCGCCGACAAGGGCGTAGCGCAACATGGCGCCCTCGGTGTCGCGGCGCCTTAAGAAGAGGAAAACGGCGATCAAGACCGCCGCGAGGGCCAATTTGGCGAAGAGCGGTCCGCTCGACGCGACGAAGCTTCCGAACACGGCATCGTTCCTTGGGCATGCGAAGGCGTCGCCGCCGGCGCATGCACCCGCGGAAGACGGTGCTGCCCCGCGGGGCCTTCCGCTCGGCGGAGTGTAGCATCCGCCCATGGTCCAGTCAAGTTTTGCGGGGAATGGAATGGTAATGCTCGAGGCTCCGAGATTCGATACTGTAGAGGGGGAACGCCATGATCGGACTCTACGCCAAGATACCCTTCCACTCCCAGCTCCGGAAGGCCGACGACAAGCTGGCCGCCGACCTCTCCCGCATCGCCCGCGAGGCGGCAGCCTCCTTCGGCGGCGTCCTCCATCCCACCGAGGAATCCTTCTTCCTCTGCTTCGACGACTCCCTCCTCCCCTGCAGGCTCCGGGCGGCCGAGGCGGCGCGCTACCTCGCGTCCCGGCTCAAGGGACTGGCGCCCCGGCTCCACGGCTGGTCCCTCTTCTTGAAAACAGGCTTCGCCCTGCCCGAGGAGGGCCTGCGCGAGGCACGGCGCCTCTGGTACGGCACGGACGCGGACGGTCTTTTCCTCTCCCCCGAGGCCGCGGCGGCCTTCGCGCCCTACTTCAGGGCGAAGGCCGAGCCTTCGAGCGGGAGCGGACCCGGCTCGCCCTGCCTTCGGGTGACCGAAGCCCCCTACGCGACCCGAGCCCTCCCCGTGGAGGGCTCCCTCTCCATGAAAGACGAGCGCGCGATCGAGCGCATCGTCGACGAGATCGGCGAGCAGGTCCTCGGCGAGGGGCGCTCCCGCTGCGTGGCGGTCCTGGGCCCGGGAGGGACCGCGGGAGTCCAACTCGAGGCTGCCCTCGAGACTCTCTACAAGGGCGAGGCGGCGGGCTTCCTCAGGTTGCGGGCCCCCGCATGCTCCGGCCTCCCCTTCGGCCCGGTCGTGGAGGGCCTCGCCTCGCTGGCCGTACCCTCCGCCGAGCTCAGGCAGGCGGAATTCCTCTCCGGAGCCGAACGTGGCCTCCTCGAGGAACTGGGCCCCATGCTCGAGCTCATCCGCCGTTCGCCGTACCGGCAAGTCTACTCCGCCACCTTCGAGGTGCGACTCCGGCTTCGCGCGGCCGCGGCCTTCAGGCTCTACGCCAGGGAGCGCCGCAGCCGCTCCCTCCCTCCCTTCGTCCTCCTCGAGGAGGTCGAGCGCTTCCCCCCGGAATCGATCGCCCTCCTCGCCGACCTGATCGGAGGCAAGCTCGCCGACGAGGGCCTGTCGGTGCTGGCCTCCGGAAGGGCCCTGCCCGAGGGCTGGCCCTCCGTCCCGCTTCGCCGCGCCGCCGTCGCGGGGCCGAGCCCCTCGGCCATCGCGAAGGCCTCCCGCGAGGCCGCGGAGGCGATGGGCGAGCCCGGGCGCGCGGCGGAACTCGCCGCGGCCGCGGCGGGAGACCCCTTCCGCCTGCGGCTCGCGCAAAGGATCGCCTTGGCGGGGCCCGCGCCCGGCCAGGCAGTGACGACGGCCGAGCTGGCCGCGGCGGCGCTGTCGACCTTCCCCCCCGAATACGCGGGCTTCTTCCTCGCGCTGAGGCTCTGCGAAGGCGCCCTGGACCAAGCCGGCACCGAGGACTTCCTGGACTCGATCGGCTACGTCTCCGGGATCAGGCCGCTCATCCAAAACGCCCTCGCCGAGCTCGGCCTCGTCGAACTCGGGCTCGCCGAGCGGGGCCCCCTCCCCCGCCTCGCCTCCCCCGAGGTCGCGACCGCCATCGAATCGGCCGTCGCGGACGGGGGCGAGTCCATCGTCAAGGCCTTCGCCGCCCGCCTCCTCGAGCTCCGGGACAAGAGGCGGATCCTCCCCTCGGCCGGCCTGTACCGGCGGATCGCCGCCGGCATCGGGCAGGGCTGGGGCAGGTACGGGAACCTCAGGCTTTTCCTCGACTGCGTGGCCGCCGACGGCGTCTACGGCTCCTCGGGAGTGGTCGCGGCCGAGGCGGCCATGCCCCTCGCCGCGATGGGCGCCTTCCTCGCCGCCTACGCGGAGCGCGAGCGGGAGCCCGCCCTCGCCCTCCTCGCCGACCTCGAGTCCACGGCCGAGCGCCTGGCCGCGGGGGGCCCCGCCTCCGCCGCCGAATCGGCCGACGCCTCCGTGCTGCGGGGCAGCCTCGCCCTCGCGCGGGGGGCCGCCGAGTACGCCGACCGCCGGCCCCAGGCCGCGGCCTCCAAGGCCAAGGCCGCCCTCATCGAACTCCATTCCCGGGGCGCGCCCGCCTCCTGCGCGCGGGCCCAGCGCCTCCTCGGCCTCTGCTCGCTCGCGCAGGAGCAGGTGCAGGAAGGCTCCGACTACCTCGCCAACGCCTTCGAGCTGGCCGAGTCGGTGCCCGACCCCCTCGAGTGCATCCTCTCGGCCGAGGCCGAGGCGGCCTCGCACTTCCTCCTCGGCGACCTCAGGCGGGCGAGGCAGCGCGCGCGCTCGGCCGCGGCCTGGGCGGAGAAGTCCTACCGCGCGGACTGGGAGGCGGCCTGTGCCTTCGTCGACGGCAGGATCGCCCTCGAGCTCGGCGATTGCCGCGCGGCGGAGGAGTCCTTCGGTCGCGTGCGCGCCGAGGCGAGGGTCTACGATCGGGCCCAGGCCGCGGCGCGGGCCGAGATCTGGACCGGGCGCTCGGCGGCCTGGGCGGGCGAGGCCGGGCGGGCCCGCGACATCCTCGGCCGCCATCCCGCCGACGCCGAGGCCCTCTGGTTCCTAGCCGAGCTCGAGGCCTGGGAGGGACGGCCCGCGGAGGCCCGCGACCTCGCCGAGCGCGCCCTCGGGGCGGTCGGCCCGCGCGAGTATCCCTCCGCCGACGCCTTCTCCTGGGCCTCGGGCTTCGAGTCCGTGGAGGAGCGGGCCGTCGGCTTCTGCGGCGCGCGCTCCTTCCTCGAGGACCAGATCCTCGCCTTCCGCGACTTCGCCGCGGGCATGTCGGAGCCCGGGGTCGAGGGGCCGAGGAGGGCGGAGCTCCTCGCCATCAGGGCGAGAGAGGAGCGGCTCGCGGCCCTCCACCCCGCGGCCCACCTCTTCCTTTTCTACCGCTACCTCGTCCTCGAGGAATGCTCGCCGGCCTCGATGGACGGGGCGACCTCGCTGAGCAAGGCCTTCAAGGCCCTCCAGACCCGCGCCGGGCGGATGGAGGAGGCGAAGCTCAAGGACTCCTTCATGGAGGGCAATCCCTGGAACCGGCGCCTCCTCGCGGAGGCCAAGGCGAGGAAGCTCATATGAGCGGCATCGGCAAGGAGATCGAGGGCGCCTGCTACCACGCGGCGCGGGGCTTCCTCCCGCAGCTCCTCGAGGAGCTCCCGGACCGCGACCGGCTTGACGGCGAGCTCGTCACGGTGCTCGGGCCCGAGCGCCGCGCCTACTGGACGCGCAACGTCTGGCGCCGGCCCCTCCGCATCGAGTTCTCCTCGGTGGGCGAGGCGGCCAAGGCGCTCAGGGCCATCCAGCGCAATTGGGCCCCCCTCCCCGCCCGACTCCACCGCCGCACGGCCCTCATCGCCGAGAAGCTCCCTCCCCTGCCGCAGAAGCCCAAGCGCTTCCCCTTCGATCCTCCCGCCGTGCCGATGGGCGCCTTCACCCTCCTCGACGAGGGCTGCATGCTCGCTTCGCCCGACTGCTCGAGCCCCTTCCCCAACGGCGAATTCGAGTTCGAGGAGGACAAGGAAGGCCCGCCGAGCCGCGCCTACCGCAAGCTCTGGGAGGCACTCGTGCTGGCGGGGGCCAGGCCGGGCCCGGGCGAGCGCTGCGTCGACGCGGGCGCCTCGCCCGGCGGCTGGACCTGGGCCCTCGCGGGCCTCGGCGCCGAGGTCCTCGCCATCGACCGGGCGGAGCTGGAATCGCGCATCGCGGCCCTACCCTCGGTGCGGACCCTGCGGCACGACGCCTTCACCCTCAAGCCCGAGGAGATCGGAAACGTAGACTGGCTCTGCTCCGACGTCATCTGCTATCCCCCCGCCCTCCTCGAGTGGATCGAGAGATGGCTCGCCGCGGGCCTCGCGCGCAACTTCGTCTGCACGATCAAGATGCAGGGGCCCGGCTTCGACAAGGCCACGACCGACCGCTTCGCTGCGATACCGGGCTCCCGCGTCCTACACCTCTGGCACAACCGCCACGAGCTCACCTGGATCAACCTCGAGCGCGACCGCCGGCCCGAGGAAAGCGCGGCTCCGGCTATAGAAACTTGACTCCGCGCGGCGGGCGCGGTACTACTTCAGGATCGACCGACCCTCCCGGAGGCACCGATGCACCGCAGCGCCGCTCCCGCCCTCGCCCTCGCGCTACTCCTCGCGTCCTGCGGCGCCTCGCCGGGCGGGAGCGATCCCGGGAAGGTCGACGACCCGGGGAAAGCTCCCTTGACGAGCATCCCCGCCGTCCTGCGGGGCATCTACCTCGAGGTCGGCACGAAGAACGAGATCTACGTCGCCGACACCTACGTGAAGCGCAGCGTACCGCGACTGAACAACGCGCCCCTCGAGACCACCTTCGCCTTCGGCTCGGCGAGCTACGACGAAGCCGCGGGCCTCGCGACGGCTGCCTGCGGCGAGTTCGGCCTCGCTTCGAAGAACGACATCGTCCTCGCCACGATCGCGGACGGCGAGCCCTTCTTCATCGTCCGCAAGGCCCCCTTGAACACGATCAAGGCCGCGGCGATGTACCAGAGCACGGCGGCCGGTAGGGCCTTGAGCTCGGCCGCCGGCATCAGCCTCGTCATCAGGAACGTGCTCCAGACCGAGACGAAGACGGTCGCCGCCGACGCGACGGATGGGAGCTTCTCGATACCCGGGGCCGTTCCCGGCGACGCCTACACGGTGACGCCCCAGCTGCCCGGGGGAGTCGTCGCGCCCTCCTTCACCGTGGTCTCCACGCCGAACATGAGCGAGTGCCCGGGCGGCACCATCGCCATCCCCCAGGCGGGCGTGGCCGGGGCATTCAAGGCGACCCTCCGCTACGATTCCCAATCCGCGCCGGAGGGCACCTTCGTCGACGAGTTCGCCTACCACTACGCGGGCCTGGCCTACAAGTTCAAGCTCGAGGTCCAGAACGTCGGCGAGGCCGACAGCCTTGCCTCGGTCGCCGTCGCGTGGACCGGCGCATCCTCGGCCCCGACCACCTTCGCCGGCCTCGCGGGCGCCTATGCCAAGGGCGAGAAAAAGAGCGCCGACCTCGAGCTCGTCGCCGAATCGCCCGCGGGAGAGGCGGAGTACAGCGACCTCCTCGGCTCCGTGACGATGGGCGGGACAGGCGGGCTCGAGTGGAAGGACGAGGTCGGCCATCGCTTTTATGTGAACGAGCGGGCGACCCTCGCCATGAAAACCTTCCAGGCGGTCTCGGTCACCATCATCGACCCCGAGGGCAAGACCACGGCCATCGCGGGCGATCCATTCAACCAATGGGATGCCGCGGCCACCTTCCCGCGGCGCAAGGCCGGCTATCGCGTCGGCGTCATGCACCACCCGAGCTCCTACGACGTCCTCTACTCCCTGGCCCTGGAAGGCCGGACCATGGCGGACGGCATCGCCCGGGTCGCCGCCCCGACCGCCGTCGCCGACTACGGCTCGAACCCCGCCCTGAGGCTTTCCTTCGAGGATGCGGGAGCGACGAACTTCGGCAACGACGCCCCGCCCGCATCCCTCGCCACGGCGGCAGAGGCCCAGATCATCCGGCCGGGCGAGTCCGTAGTCTCCAGCCTCGCGGGCGGGGAGAGCGTCGCCGACGTCGACTGGTGGGCCCTCGGCTTCGACGCCGCGAGGGGGACGAGCCCCGCCGTCGCCGATGCATCCTTCCCCCTTGCCGCGGAGCCTTATCAGATGAACGGCTCCGGGCGACTCGTCGGACCGCCGACCCTCGCCCTCGATGCCGACGACCTGCCCCACGTCTTCTTCTACAGCTGGATCATGGCGAAGGACGAGTTCACCAACACCTACGAAGCTTGCGGCCAGCTCTTGCTCGAGCACGCCTGGCGCTCCGCGAGCGGCTCCTGGTCGCGCGAGACGGTGGCCGACCTCTCCGACCCCGCGTCCAATGCGGCACCCCTCCGGCGTGTTCCATTGTTCATCGACGGCCTCGTCTCGGCCTTCCCGAGCGCCGACGGCTCGTGGAAGGTGGCCTTCTGCAGTTGGCACTGGCTCCCGGGCGACGAGCGCTACGGCGACGTCGCAGAGGCCCGGCCCCGCATCGCCACGGGCAGTCCCGGCGGCCCATGGACGGTCGGCCCCGCACCGACCGACCCGAACCTCATCATCGACCTCTCCACCCATATCCGCAGCTCCGCGGGCCTGGCCGGCTCGCTCAACGGTTCGGTCTGGATCGCCGAGACCGCCACGATGCGCGCCACCTTCACGGCTCCCCTCATCGTACGCCGGGATCCCGCCGGCGCCCTCCACCTCGCCTACCGCAGGACGCGGGTCGATACGATCACGAACGACAAATCCGGCAACGTCGCCTTCTATTACTCGACAGCGAGCGGCGACTCATGGTCGTCTCCGCTGCAGGTGAACGCATCGTACGACTCGAGCGCGGAGCGGAATCAGGCCCTCCTCTACGGCATGGACCTCTCCGGGACGGCGCCGATCGTCTGGGCCTCCCGGTTCGGAGGCCTGCGCGCCTTCGAACGCAAGGTCGGCGGCTACACGCCCTTCGTCTACAACGACGCCGACCAGAATCCCTTCGGGAAGGGCAGCCTCCTGGGCTTCCGCGCCCTCGACGACGGGAAGCCCCTCTTCGCCGCCAGCCACTTAGGGCAGCTCCTCGTCTGCGAGGCGCAGGACGGCACGGGCTACGCCGGCATGGGCATCGTCGGTGGCGCCGCCCCCGCGACCCGGGGGAACTTCCTCTTCTCGGCCGGCCCCCCCGGGCCCGACGACAACGCGAAATTCCGCCTCGTCGTGGCCCGCCTCGACCGCCAAAATTTCCGGACGAGCCACCATCCGGCACTGGTCCAGCCCTCCGGGTCGATGGGCCAGCAGGTGAACACCGCGCCCGACCTCCTCCTCCGCCTGGCGCCGCGGGCCGACGGGGGCGCATGGGCCCTCCTCCTGTGGAAGGCGCCCTATTCGGACTCCTGGGGCTACGAGCTGCACGATATGCGATACTAATCCCATCCTTCTTGCGGGAACTTCGGGCCGGGCCACGGAGAAGGTTCACGGCAGCCGCGGCAGCGGCAATCGCCGCGCGGCGCGGGCTTGCGGAAGTCCCGCCGTCGGCGCTAGGCTCGCGGTCATGGAAAGCGCACGCGTCAAGGAACTCGCCCTGGCCCTCACCACCTTCCCGAGCGTGACCGACAGCCCCGGGGAAGGCCGCTTCGCCCCCTTCCTCCGGGACATGCTCGCGGCCTGGCCTTGTTTCGCGCAACGTCCCGGAGACCTGCGCCTCCTCAGGACCCTGGACGACGGGGTCGAGCGCCACGTCCTCGCGGCCCTCGCGCGCCGACCCGGCGCGGCGCGCGGCGTCGACGCCGGCAGCTTCGCTGACGCCGGGCCCACGGTCATCCTCACGGGCCACTACGACGTGGTGAGCAGCGCCTGCTACGGCGCCCTCGAGGGCAGCGCCTTCGATCCCGTACCCCTCGCGCGGGGGCTCGTCGCCGAGCTCGAGGCGGGCGAGCGCGCCGGCCGCCTCGGCGAGGACGAGGCCCGGGCCCTCGCGGACCTGCGCTCCGGCGAATTCATCCCCGGCCGCGGCCTCCTCGACATGAAGGCGGGGCTCGCCGCGGGTCTCGCCCTCCTCGAGGAGTTCTCCGGAGGCGGGATCGAGGCGCCGGGCTCCCTCCTCTTCCTCGCCGTGCCCGACGAGGAAGGCTCCTCCCACGGCATGCTGAGCGCGGTCCGACTCCTCCCGGAGCTGCTCCGCGAATGGGGCGCCCGCCCGGTCGCCGCCATCAACCTCGACGCCTCGGTGGACCAGGGCGCGGGCGAGCGCGTCCGCGCCGTCTTCCTCGGCTCGGTCGGCAAGCTCCATCCCTTCGCGCTCTTCGTCGGCAGGCCGAGCCACGCGGGCGCGCCCTTCGACGGGGTGAATCCCGCCCTCCTCGCGGCCGAGTTCGCGCGGCGCATCGAGTGCTCCGGCGGCCTCTTCGCCCCGCGGCCGGGCGACGCCCGGGAGGCCGAGCCGCCATCGCCCCCGACGATCCTGTACCACCGCGACCTGCGCGACCACTACGACGTGACGACGCCCGGCTCGGTCTTCGTGTCGGCCAACCTCCTCGTCCACGACCGCGGCCCCGCCGAGGCCCTGGATGCCGTGTCGCGCATCGCGGCGGAGGCGATGGAGGCGGGTCTCGGCCTGCTCCGCGAAAGGGCGGCGGCCTACTCCCTGGCCTCGGGGAGCGAGGCCGCCATCCCCGACCGCCCCGCCCGCGTCCTCGGCTGGGCCGGGCTCGAGGCCGCCGCGAGGGCCGCCGCGCCGCAGGCCTACGAGGAGGCCCGCGCCAAGGCCCTGGCGGCTCCCGACCGCATGGAGGCCCTCGCCGCGCTGGCGGCCGAGGCGGCGAGGCTCGCCGGGCTCGAAGGCCCCGCGGCCGTCGTCGGGCTCGCCCCGCCCTACTATCCCCGCGCGAGCCTCGACGCCGCCCGCGACGCCCGCCTCCTCGAGCTGATCCGGCGCGAGGCGGCGGCATTCGAGGTCGAGGGCAAGGGCGCAATCGCCCTCCGCCCCTTCTTCCCCGGGATCTCGGACATGAGCTTCCTCTATCCCGGGGACGAGGCCCAGGCGCGGAAGCTCGCCTCCGAGGCCTGCCCCCTGGGCCTTGATCCCCTGCCCGCCGGCTTCTCCTGCCCGGCCGTCAACATTGGGCCCTGGGGTCGCGAGTACCACCAACGGCTGGAGCGGGTCCACGCCGACTATGCCTTCAGGCTCCTGCCCGAGCTCCTGCGCCGGGTGGCCCTCGCCTTCCTCCGCGAAGGCGCCTGAGCTCGGCGCGGCATGGCTAGGATCTCGGCATAATTTATGCAGTATAATTAGACATTCGATATATTCAGAGCGACATATACTCTTGACTCTGTGCCTCCTAATAATTAGTATTCCCGTTGCGCCTATCCGGCACGGGCCGGACAAGGGGCTCGCCGTTCCCGACCCGGACGGCGCGATTCTCCAGGAGGAACCGACCCATGAAGAGACTGATCGTAGCAATCGCGGTCCTGCTCGCCGCGGGAGCCGCCTTCGCCGCGGATCTCCAGATCGACTACCAGATGAACGTCGCCGTCACCGACTACGCGAACAACTACCTCACCGTGAAGGGCCCCGCCGTCACCCTCGCGAAGGACCAGTTCGACGCCGGCACGGGCGCCTCCAAGCTCGAGTCCACGGCCATGTTCAACATCTACCGGAACGACATCTACAACGGCAAGCTGATGCCCGGCGCCCTCCGCTCGCTCTTCCTCTACCCCGTGGCCGACGAGGCCACCCGCCTCGGCGACAACCTCCAGGTCGCCAAGGCCGCCAACGGCGTCATCACCATCCGCTACACCCACCGCGGCACCGCCAACGAGATCGTCACCGACGCCGCCGGCAAGCTCAGCTTCCCCGGCCTCGTCGTGAAGGCCCGCAAGATCGGCCACACCGACAACGTCATCCACCCCGACTTCTCCAAGGACGGGAAGGCGACCGGCGTCGACTGGGCCAAGGTCTGGGACGCCTCCATCGCCGACGGCAAGGTCGTCGGGGCCACCAGCTCCAAGACCGGCAAGATCACTGACGACACCGCCAACTCCAAGGTCTACGGCTACAAGGGCGACCTCCAGGTCACCTTCGACGGCAAGATCCTCAAGATCGCCGGCACCCTGACCATCGAGGACAAGTAAGACCGGTTTCCGACGCGAGACGATGAAGGGCCGCCCCTCGGGGCGGCCCTTCTTTTCGCGGC
Organism: uncultured Treponemataceae bacterium; assembly: GCA_964399065.1. Classification (GTDB taxonomy): domain Bacteria; phylum Spirochaetota; class Spirochaetia; order Treponematales; family Rectinemataceae; genus JAKLFE01. The sequence goes on from CAYNPQ010000001.1 coordinate 52,730, forward strand.
TCGCGATCGCAGCCTGTTTCGCCCAACGCGCCTGACGGGCGGCGCGGCTCAGCCCGCCGCGGCCCCGCCCTCACCGCCCTCGTCCTCTCCCTCTCCCCCGAACATCGCCATCAGCTTCCCGAACTGCGCGGCGCCCTCCTCCTCCGTGAACTCCGACTCGCCGGCGCAGGCCTGCATGAGTTCGGCCGGGATCTCCTGGAGGAAGGGGCTCGGCACGCAGTCCATGACCTGGTTCTGCTTGCGGCGGCGGAGGCAGGAGGAGATGAGGAGGCGGCGCCTCGCGCGGGTCACCGCGACGTAGAAGAGGCGGCGCTCCTCCTCGAGGTTGCCCTCGCCCTCCTCGAGGGAGCGCGCGTGGGGGATGATGCCGTCCTCGCAGCCCGCGATGAAGACCACCTCGAACTCGAGGCCCTTGGCGGCGTGGATCGTCATGAGGTTGACCTCGCCGCCCTCCTCGTCCTCGAGGTCGTCGCGGGTGATGAGGGACACGCGGTTCAGCCACTCGAAGAGGCCCGGCGAGAGGTTGTCGGGGTCCTTCTCCCAGTCCTCGATGGACTGGATGAGGATCTCGAGGTTGTGGAACTTCCACTTGGCGGCCTTGTCGCTCTGCTTGTTCTCCTCGACGAGGTAGCCCCAGTAGTCGACTTGGTCGACGAGCTGCCGGACCTTGGCCGCGATGCGCTTCTTGCCGAGGAGCTCCTCGCGGTACTGGTCCAGGAGGTCGAGGAAGGCCGAGACGTCGGCGACGGCCTTCTCGGAGAGGCCGCCGAACGCGAGGCCGCTCGTCGACCCGCCAGGCGCCTCCGCGCTGAGCACCAGGTCGGCGCGTTGCGCGACCGAGTCGGGGCCGCCCTCGGCGCCCAGGGACGCGCCCGTGCGGACGAGCTCCATCGCCGTGCGGATCGACGCGTCGCGCGAGCGCGCGATGGCGGTGAGCTTCTCGATGGTGGTCTTGCCGATGCCGCGGCGCGGCGTGTTGACGATGCGGAGGAGGTTCACGTCGTCGTCGGGGTTGGCGACGACGCGGAGGTAGGAGATGACGTCCTTGACCTCCTTGCGGCCGTAGAAGGAGGTGCCGCCGGAGACCTTGTAGGGGACCTGCTCCGCGAGGAGGGACTCCTCGAGCCTGCGCGTGAGGTTGTTCGTGCGGATGAGGATGCCGAAGTCGCCCCACTTCACGCGGTCCTTGAGCTTGATCTCCTTGATCATCCGCGCGATGAACTCGGCCTCGGCCGCGTCGTCCTCGGGCGAGTAGAGCTCGATGGGCGTGCCGCCGAGGCCCTGGGGCGACCAGAGGGCCTTCTCCTTGCGGTTCTCGTTGTGCGAGATGATCGCGTTGGCCGCGTCCAGGATGGTCGAGGTGGAGCGGTAGTTGCGCTCGAGCTTGATCTCGAGGAGGTCGGGGAAGTCCCGCTCGAACTGCATGAGGTTCTCGTAGTTGGCGCCTCGCCAGGAGTAGATCGACTGGTCGTCGTCGCCGACCACGCAGACGTTGCGCGAACTCATGAGCCGCATGAGCCGGTACTGCTGGAGCGAGGTGTCCTGGAACTCGTCGATCATGAGGTAGCGGTAGCGGTCCCTCCACTGGGCCGCGACCTCGGGATGGAGCTCGAAGAGCTCGATGGGCAGGACGATGAGGTCGTCGAAGTCGACGGCGTTGTAGATGCGCAGGGAGCGCCGGTACTCGTCGTAGAGGCCGCGGTAGGCGTCGTCGGCCTTGGACCAGGGCCGCTGCTCGGAGCGGATCTGCGAGAAGAGGTTGCCGACCTTGAAGGCGTCGAAGCCCTCCATGCGGAAGCCGAGCTCGCGGGCGCAGTCCTTGATGAGCTGGCCGCGGTCGGCCTCGTCGTAGATCGAGAAGTTGTCCTTGTAGCCGAGGAGATGGATCTCCTTGCGTAGGATCTTCACGCCGAAGGCGTGGAAGGTCGAGACCGTGAGGTTCTGGAGCTTCCGCTTGGCTATCCCCTTGACCCGCTCGGCCATCTCGCGCGCGGCCTTGTTCGTGAAGGTCAGGGCGAGGATAGAGTGCTGGGGTATGCCCTGCTCGAGCATGTAGGCCATGCGGTAGGTGATGACGCGGGTCTTCCCCGAGCCCGCCCCCGCGATGATGAGGAGGGGGCCCTCGACCTTCGTGACGGCCTCGTACTGCTCGGGGTTGAGCTCGGCCTCGTAGTCGATGGGCATCGACGCGGTCGGCCTAGACTCGCTTCAAGAGGAAGGAGAGGGCGCCGACGCCGAGCCCGACGACCAGGGTGACGATGACGGCCGCCATGAGGACGCCGGCGGCGACGGCGAGCATCGACTTCTTCCGCTCCATCCCGAGTATCCAGGCGCCGAGGGCCCCGGTCCAGGCCCCGGTCAGGGGCAGGGGGATGCCGACGAAGATCGCGAGGCCCCAGTAGCCGTACTTGTCGACGCTCGGCTTGACCTTGGCGCGGGCCCGCTCCACGAAGCGGTCGAAGAAGGAGGCGTACCAGCCCCATCGGTACAGGAGCTTATGGACCGTCTGGAGGAAGACGTAGGCGATGGGGCCGGCGAGGGCGTTCCACGCCAGGCACCAGAGCGCCGCCGAAAGGAGGGGCATGCCGTTCGCGACGGCGTAAGGGATGCCCCCGCGGAGCTCGGAGATGGGGGTCAGCGAGAGGAACGCGGCCCAGAACAGCTTGTACGGCGTCATGTAGGCGAGACTATAGCGCGGAGCCCCGGCTCTTTACAATGTCCCGGGCGCGGCCAGGAAGGCCCGGAGCTCGGCCTCGATGGCCTCGACGCTCGGGGGCAGCCAGCGGATGCCGGGCAGGGCGCGGAAGAAGGTCAGCTGCCGCTTCGCGTAGCGCCTCGTGTCGAGGGCGATCCGCTCGCGGAGGCTCCCCTCCCCCTCCTCGAAGAACTCGCGGTAGCCGATGGCCTTCATGCCCGGGTCGCCGGGGCCGCGGCCCGCGGCCCGGAGCCGCGCGACCTCGGCCTCGAGGCCGGCGGCGAACATGGCCTCGACCCGGGCGTCGATCCTGGCGTAAAGCTCCTCGCGCGGCCTTTCGATGCCGAGGACGAGGAAGTCGTAGTCGGGCCTGGGGGAGGTCGGCGCCGCGAAGTCGGCGAGGGGCCGGCCCGTGGAACGGAGCACCTCGACCGCGCGGGTCAGGCGGTAGACGTCGTTCGGGTGGATGCGCGCGGCGGAGCCGGGATCGCCCGCGGCCAGCTCGGCGCGGAGGGCGGGCTCGCCGAGCCTCGCCAGGTCGGCCGCGACCCCGGCCCTGAGGCCGGCTTCCGCCGCCGGCGCGGAGGGCAGGCCGCAGAGGAAGTTCCGGGCGTAGAAGCCCGTGCCGCCGGAGACCACGGGGAGCCTGCCGGAGGCGAAGGCCTCGGCGCAACATTCGTCCGCGAGGCGGACGAAGTCGCCCGCCGTGTACTGCTCGGAGGGGTCGAGGATGTCGATGAGCCTGTGCGGAAGGAGGGCTTGGAGGGCGGCGTCGGGCTTGGCGGTGCCGATGTCCATGCCGCGGTAGGCCTGCATGGAGTCGGCGCTGACGACGAGGGCCTCGGGCATGCCCTCGGGCCTGCCCGGCCCGAAGAGCCGAGCGAGGAGCTCGGTCTTGCCCGAGCCCGTCGGCCCTACGAGAAGGAGGACTTTATGCGGGCTAGTCGAGGAGTTTGTATTCAACCTGCTTGGAGAACACCTGCCGGGTCGAGAGGGAGACGACCTTGCCGTTGTTCTTCTCGACCTCGGGGGTCCTGAGAACGGCCAGCTGGTAGGCGCGGCGGGTCACGGCGACCGTGAACTCGTAGGAATTACCGTCGTATTCGATGAGCTGCTCGAGGGGCATGATCATAGACTTCAAGGATACCCGGGGCGGGGCGGCTTGCGCAAGTACCCGGGAGGGGCGTCCATGCCTCCGCGACAGGCGCCGCGCGGCGGTAAAAGGCCCGCCCGCGTGTCGCGGGCGGGACCTCAGGTCAATTCCTGTCCGATGGGCCGATCAGGGGGTGCGGACCTGGTCGATATAGAGCAGCAACATGTACGAAGTCCCGTTAAAGACGTCAATCACTCCATCGAAATCCTTGTTAGTCAGAGAGGCCGTGAAGACCGCCGACTGATTGCTCATGGACTCCACACCTTTTGCGTGGTCAGGTGAATGTAGTACAGCCGGTAACAACCTACACCCACGCGCCGGGAGCAACGAGGATCGGTTCAACCAAAATAATAAAGAAAGGACCCGCTCAGGAGTGCGTGGCTCCCATGCTCCGGTCGAGATCGGCGATGAGCCTCGCCGCGACGCGGGATAGCTCGTCCTCGCCCTGGGGCTTGTCGGCGCGCATGGGAGGAGTGCCGGCCACGGGGCCGTAGCCTTCCTTGAGGCGGGAGAGCTCGTCCAGCAGGGTGACGCCGGCGAGGATGGACAGCTTCACGGGATCCTGGACGCGGGTCGAGCTTCGCAATCCGTCGAGCCGGGAGCGGAGTTCCGCGACCAGTCCTTCGATGTACTCCGTCGACTCGTCGGTCTGGATCGCGAAGGAGGTGCCGAGGAGCTCGATGTTCACGACTTGCACGGACATCCCCGTCGCCCGGAACTAGAAGATGTCGAGCTCGTTCTCGACGGGCTTGGGGGCCTCGTGGCCGGCGCCGCTCCCTTCGGGAGCGGGGGCCGCCTCGCGGGTCTCCGGCTCCGCGGCTTCGTCCGCGGGAGCTTCGTCGGCTTCAGGGGCTCTGTCCATCGTCGCCGGGCGCGCCGGCGCGGCCTCTTCGGCGGGGCGATCGGGAATCCCGATCTCGACGGCGGCCTGCTGGAGGATGAGATCCTCGAAGGAGTCGAGCTTCTCGAGGGCGTGGACGATGCCCTCCTCGATGCGCGACTGGTCCTTGCGGTAGCTGTCGATGCGGCCCGCCAGCTCCGCCGCCTTGGCCTCGGCGGCCTCGGCGCGCGAGCTGAGCTCGAGGGCCTTGGACTCGAGCTCGACGAAGCGCGCCTCGATCTGCGCTGCGCGCGCGGCGGCGGCCTGGGCGCGGGCGGAGGCTTCGGCTGAAGCGGTCTCGGCCTGCGCCCTCGCCGCCTCGGCGGCCTCGAGTGCCGCCTTGGCGGCGGCCGCCTCGGCGGCGGCCGCGTTCGCCTTTTCCTCCGAGGCCGCCAACTCCTCGGCGGCCTCGTCGATGAAGGACTGCGTCTCCCCGTAGCGGGCTTCGGACTCGCCGAGGCGTCGGCGGAGCTCGGCGTTCTCCTCGCGGATCGTCGCGATGTAGGCGACGGCCTTCTCCACCCGGTCCTCGAGGGCCCGGACCTGCTCGAGGCTCAGCACGGCGTCAGGCCTTGAGCGCGGCCTTGGCCTGCTCGACCACGGCCTTGAAGGCGGCGGGGTCCCGGACGGCGATGTCCGCGAGCATCTTGCGGTCCACGAGGATCTGGGCCTTGTTGAGGCCCTCGATGAAGCGGCTGTAGGTCATGCCCTCGGCCCTGCAGCCGGCGTTGATCCTGGTGATCCAGAGCCTGCGGAAGTCGCCCTTCCGGTCGCGGCGGTCGCGGTAGGAATAGGACAGGGACTTGGCGACCGCGTCCTTGGCGACCTTGTAGTTGGAATGCCTGCGGCCCCAGAAGCCCTTGGCGTTCCCGAGTATCTTCTTGCGGTGGTCCTTGCGCTTGGTGCCTGCTACTGCTCTCGGCATCGTGATTCTCCTCGTTGGCGGTTCGCGGGATCCTCCAGGGGACCCGCGCGCGGTCCGGCGCGGCTCCAAGGCCGCGGTTCCGCTCGTCGGACAGGTCGGACAGGATTACCCGGCCCTATCCGTGTCGCCCCCCGCGTCGCGGGCGGCTCCTCATCCTTTTTTTTACTGTCGGTTCCCCTCTCGGGCTCAACCGTAGGGAAGGAGCTTCTTCTTGATCTGGCCGGTGGCCACGGGGTCGACGAAGCCGGCCTTGCGGAGGTTTCTCTTCCTCTTGGTCGTCTTCTTGGTGAGGATATGGCGAAGGTTCATCTTCTTGTACTTGACCTTGCCGGAGGCGGTCAGCGTGAAGCGCTTCGCCGCTGCCTTCTTCGTCTTCATCTTGGGCATGTCGAACCGTCCTTACAAAAGCGTGCTATTCCTTGTCCGCTGGCGCGGGAGCCTCTTCGGCGCCCTCCGCCGCGGCGGCGTTCTTCTTGATGATGGAGGCCTTGGGCTGGAGGACCATGGACATCATCCTGCCCTCCATCAGGGGCGTGCGCTCCATGATGTAGAATCCCTCGAGCCTCGCGAGGACCTTCTTGAGCACCTGCTCCCCGATCTCCGTGTGCGCGAGCTCGCGGCCCTTGAAGCGGATGGTCACCTTGACCTTGAATCCGTCCTCGAGGAAGGCCCTCACATGCTCGGACTTGAATTCGAGGTCGTGCCCGGCGATCTTCGGCTGCATCCGGATCTCCTTCAGCTCGCCGATGCGGACCTTCTTCCTCGATTCCTTGATCTTCTTTTCCTGCTCGAACTTGAATTTTCCGTAATTCAGGAACTTGCAAACGGGAGGTATCGACTGAGGCGCGACCTCGACGAGATCCAGACCGAGCTCGCGGGCCTGCTTGATGGCCTCAAGGGTCGGAATGATACCCTTCTGCTCGCCCTTGTCATCGATCAACCGCACCTCGCGGACGCGGATCTGCTCATTGATCCGCAAGTCTTTGTCTGCCAACTGGCCTCCTTCGAACGGATCGCCGAGGATCGGTCTTCAGTCGACCGATCCGCCGAGCGGACCCGTATCGCTTAGTCTATCACAGCACTCGAAATAGAGTAAAGTGCCTCGATACCTCCGCGGACCCTCCGGTCGCGCTTGTGGTGCAGGCGGGAGGAAGGCCCTCCCCGGCCCTTTACAGGGCGAGGCCGCGGAACCTACACTTTGCCCATGACCCGCATGTCGATCAAGGCCTGCATCGAGGCTTTCTCCGCCAGGAACGCCGCAGTCGCCGGCATCTACCGTGACGGCGCGAAAGGCATCCTCTCGAGATCGGTCTCCAGCCTCGCGGCCTCGGTCGGGGACCAGAGGCGGGAGCTCGGCAAGGACCTCGCCGCCTTGGAGGGCGCGGTGGCCGCACCCTCGACCGAACTGGAGATCGAGATCGACGCCGCCCACTTCGCCCCGCCCCCGCAAGAGGCCGGCGGCGATCCCGCCGGCTTCCTCCGCCTCGTCCGGAAGATCGAATCCGAGGATTACGAGCTCCTGACCGCCGTCTCGGGAGCGGTCCTGCCGACTTCGATCGAGGTCGCCGAGCGACTGGCGGCCTTCGCGGAGCAGGCCCACAAGCGCTCCTCCTGGGCCCAGGACCACCTCGACCTCCTGGGCATCTGAATCCCGCCGGCAGGAGCAGCCTTGAACGATGCTCGGGGGCCGTGTTAGCCTCGATCCATGTACGCCTTCCTCGTCCTCGCCCTGCCCCTCGGCTTCCTCCTCCTCGTTCTCGGGGTCTTCCCCGCCGGGGAGCGGTCGGCGACGAAGCGCCCATTCCTGAGAGGCGTCCTCGCATCGATCCCCCTCGTCCTCGTCGCGAGGCTCCTCGGCGCGATCGTACCCACGGCCCCCGGCTCGGCCTTGGGCTTCTTCCATGAGCTGGCCGACCGGATCCTCCCCTACGCGGCCCTGCCCGCCCTCCTCTACCGCGTGTTCTACCGCTATGGCGAGCGGCTGCCCCCCGGTGCGGCGGAGCGTCGGCTCACCGCCTTCTACGCCGGGGCCCTCGCCCCGATGGGGCTGTACGAGACCCTGAGGCTCTGGGGCCGCGCCGATCCCTACGAGCTCCTCCTCCTCCCCGTCGTCCTCGCGGCCCTCGTCCTCTCCATGCCCCGACTGGCCTTCGGGTTCCGCGACGGCTACGGATTCCGCATGGTCCTCCTCACGCTCGGGGCGGCGGCGGCCGGCGTCGCCCTCGCCTTCATACCCTTCCTTTTCATCCTCCGCTTCTGGCCCCTGGCCTGGCTCCTCGTCGCCGGCGCGGGCTGGCTCGCCTGGTTCCTCTCCTACCCCGAGCTCGCGCGACGGCCGCCGCCGCCCACCGAATGAACCAAGGCTAGAACGGACTGGTCGCAAAAAAAGGAAGGGCCGCCTCGCCGGGCGGCCCTTCCTTTTAGGTACGGTGCGCGGGCGAAGCCTGGGTTCGGCCTCGCCTGCGCCGGTCGGGATCAGGCCTTGCCGGCCGAACCGAGGACCTCGACGTTCTTGTGGGCGTAGAGCTTCTTGAGCTCGTCGCGGGCGGGACCGAGGTACTTCCTCGGGTCGAACTCGTCCGGCTTCTCGAAGAAGACCTTGCGGATCATGGCGGTCATCGCGAGGCGGCCGTCGGAATCGATGTTGATCTTGCAGACGGCGCTCTTGGCGGCCTTGCGGAGCTGCTCCTCGGGGATGCCGACGGAATCCGTCAACTTGCCGCCGTACTGCTCGATGACCTTCACGTACTCGATCGGCACGCTCGAGGAGCCGTGGAGGACGATGGGGAAGCCGGGGAGCCGCTTCTCGATCTCCTCGAGGATGTCGAAGCGGAGGGGCGGCGGGATGAGGATGCCGTCCGACGTCTTGGTGCACTGGGAGGGCTTGAACTTGGCGCGGCCGTGGCTGGTGCCGATGGAGATGGCCAGGGAGTCGACGCCGGTCTTCTTGACGAAGTCCTGGACCTCCTCGGGCTGGGTGTAGTTCGAGTGCTCGGCGTGGACGTCGTCCTCGACGCCGGCCAGGACCCCGAGCTCGCCCTCGACGGAGACGTAGTCCTTCTGGGAGTGGGCGAAGTCGACGACCTTCTTGGTGAGGGCGACGTTCTCCGCGTAGGGCAGGTGGGAGCCGTCGATCATGACCGAGGAGAAGCCCGACTCGATGCAGCTCTTGCAGAGCTCGAAACTGTCGCCGTGGTCGAGGTGGAGGACGATGGGGATGTCGCGGCCGAGTTCCTTCGCGTACTCGACGGCGCCTTTCGCCAGGTACTGGAGCATGGTCTGGTTGGCGTACTTGCGGGCGCCGGCCGAGACCTGGAGGATCACGGGGCTCTTCGTCTCGACGCAGGCCTGGATGATGGCCTGGAGCTGCTCCATGTTGTTGAAATTGTAGGCCGGGATGGCGTATCCGCCCTTGACGGCCTTCTTGAACAGCTCGACGGTGTTGACGAGCCCGAGCTCGGTATAGCTGGTCATGCGCGACTCCTTGTTCGTTCAGCGTTCTACGCGAAGTAATCTTAGGAAGGCGGCGGCGGGAGAGTCAAGGGCGGCGGCGGCCCCGTTGCCCGAAAGAGGCCGGACGGGTACCATGCCAGCCGTGCGCCCCCCCACCACGGGCAGCGGCCGCTGCTCGGCCGCGGTCCTCGCCGCCCTCCTCGGGCCCCTCCTCCTCTTGTTCTCTTCCTGCGGCGGCAAGGGCTCGATCGTCGTGGCCCTCGACGAGGCCTTCCAGGCCTCGCGGCCCGAGCTCGCCCGGGAGCTCGAGGCGGGAACGGCGGGCTTCAAGGTGATCCGCCTCCGGCTCAAGCTGCAGGAAGCGCCCGGCAAAGCCCTCGCCGAGCTCGAGGCCGCCCGCGGGAGGGGCGAGGCGCCGTTGGCCCTGGTCGCGAGCCCCCTGGTCGCGGCGGCACTTCCCGGGCCTTGGAGGGCCGGCGGCGCCGAGGAGTCGTCGCTCGGCGGGGCGCTCCTCCTTGCCCCCGAGTGGCGGGTCGCGGCCCCGGAAGCGGGCGACCAGGCCTCGGCGGACGCGATGGGCGCCTTCGCAGCAGCGGCGAGCGATCCCCTGCCCGCCTATGCCGCCGCCGGGAAGGCGGCCGGGGCCTACGTCGCATCCCTCGCGGCCCAAGGGGGCTCCCCCGCCTGCGGAATCCTCTTCCTCGAGGCCCCCTCGCGGCCGCGGAGCGCCCTCCAGGCCTTCGTCGACGCCTACGCCGAGGGCTCGGGCGGCCTTTCCCCCCTGGTCCGGGAGCTCGTCGCGGCCGAGGACGAGGAGGCCAGGGCCGAGGCGGCGGTCAAGGAGCTCCTCGGTTCGGACCTCCGCCTCCTCTTCGTCGCCCTCGGGAAGGGGGGGCCGGCCGCGATACGCGCAGCCGCCAGGCCGGGCCTTGTCGTGGGGGCCGACTACCCCGGCTCCCCGCCACCCGCCGCCCTGGCTTTCCGCATCCGCCCCGACGAGGGGGGCATCGCCGCGGCGCTCTGGGCTTCCTTGCCCTCGGAGGGCGGGGAAGCCCCGGCCCGCGCCCCCTATCGTCCGGTACCCGCCCTCGCGGAGCTCCTCCCGGCCGCCGGAGACCAGTCGCGGCGCAGCTTCGGCCCCTTCCTGAGGGGGGTCGAGAGGGCGGAACCGACGCGATGAGGGACGCCGAGCGACGTTATACGCGAAAGGCTATATCATTTGACAAAGCTCTATGCCGAAAATATAATCGGATTAACCGCGAGCTGCGGCCCGCGGCACCGATAAAGGAGTTTCAAGGATGAAACAGCGCATCGCCCGGGCATTCCTCCTGTGCCTTGTCCTATCATGCGTAACCGGCGCCGGATACCTCTTCGCCGACGAATTGACCGTGAACCTCGAGTCCAAGGCGGTCGCGCTGAGCCCCGAGAAGGACCTGGCGGGCAATCAGCTCTACGGCACCTGGGAGGTCCTCGGGAGCAAGTTCTCGACCCCCGGCTTCCCCATCAAGACCGACGTGAAGACCTACCCCGTGGCGGTCTACGGCTCGGCCCCCCAGCAGCAAGAGCTCAAGTCGCTCGGCGTCGCCATGCTCTTCGACCGCAAGGAGTACAACTGGGTGGACATCTACCCGGTCAAAAAGGGCGACGGGGACAAGATGCTTCCCGACGAGCTTCCCCTGCCCGGCCGGGTGAAGATGATCGACATGTGGGTCTGGTCCGGCAACTACGACTACTACCTCGAGGCCTTCGTCCGCGACTACAAGGGCATCGTCCACACCATCACGATGGGCGACCTCAACTTCGTCGGATGGAAGAACCTCAGGATCAGCATCCCCGACAACATCCCCCAGTCCAAGAAGTACCTCCCCCGCCGCGAGTCCATGAGCCTCGTGAAGTTCCGGATCTGGACCCGCCCGACCGAGATCGTCGTGGCGCTCGGCAGGGAGAACGAGGGCAAGCTCGACGAGAAGCTCGACCCGAAGAAGCCCGAGGACCTGAAGCAGATCCGGGAATTCTACCTCCCTCGCTCCGTCAAGTTCTACTTCCACAACATAAAGGTTCTCACCGACACCTTCGAAACCCTCTTCGACGGCGACACCCTCACTCGTCCTGACGTCGTCAAGGACGCCTGGGGCTCCTTCGGGAGCGGGAAATAAGGAGACCGGCCATGAAGAAAGCCATCATCGCACTGCTCTGCGCCGTCGTCGCCTCCGGGCTCGCGTTCGCGCAGGCCAACCAGCCGGAGCTCGGCACTCCGGACGCGAGCCGCTCCGGCGTCGAGACCGCCCAGCAGAAGCTCAAGGAAGTCTCCATCGACAAGTTCGAGGCCGCCGGCTTCTGGGACGCCTACATCTCGGCCGACGAAGGCTACATCCAGGGCAGGCTCTTCGAGGGCGGGCCCCTGGCCAAGAAGGACGAGCCGATCGCCGACGAGCGCAACATCGACAAGGAGCAGAAGATAGCCGACAAGTTCGTGTTCGGCATCCGGACCGACTTCTACGCCCGCGGCAACAACGAGATCAGGGTAATCGCGAAGAAGCCCATCCCCATCGAGGGCATCACGAAGACCATCACCATCTGGGTCGTCGGCCGCAACTACAACCACGAGCTCAAGATCATGCTCCAGGATTTCTTCGGGAACGACTTCGAGCTGCCCATGGGCAAGCTCAACTTCCAGGGCTGGAAGAAGCTCTCCGTGGCCGTGCCCCCGCAGAACCCCGACGGCAAGAGCGGCATCGTCCAGCGCAACTACCACTACAATTCCCACATGGGCATCAAGATCGTCGGCTTCAAGATCGAGTGCGACCCGATGGAGGCCTACGGGACCTACTACGTGTACTTCGACGACCTCCGCGCCGTGAGCGACCTCTTCGCCGAGGACAGCCGCGACGAGGACGACATGAACGACGGCTGGTGAGAGCCGGCGCGTCGCGCGGAAAGGCTGTCCCGCGGGGACAGCCTTTTTTGTAGCCGCGGCGCCGAACGGAGAGAGCATGGGCGAGACCGACTGGTTTCCCTTCCTGAGGCGCACCTATTTCTTCAAGGGCCTCGTCGACGAGGAGATCCGCCTCGTGGCCTCGGCCTGCGCCGAGGAGGAGCGGGACGCGGGCGACGTGATATTCGTCGAGGGCGCGACCGCCGACCGTTTCTACATCGTCATCGAGGGGCGGGTCGAGGTCTGGAAGAACTACTACGACGCGAAGCCCGACCTCCTCGCGGTCCACGGGCCCGGCCACTTCTTCGGCGAGATGGCCCTCATCGACGAGCTGCCGAGGTCCGCGACCGTCGTCGCCAAGGACGCGGCGCGGCTCCTCTTCCTCTACCGCGACGACTTCCGCAGATTGATCAGGGAGCGGTCCTCGATCGCGCTGTCGGTGATGACGGCGATCTCCTACATGGTGAGGAGCGCCAACGAGGCCTACGTCGAGGACCTCCGCAAGCGGAACGCCCAGCTCGAGAAGGCCTACGCCCAGCTCGAGAGCGCGCAGGCCGAGCGGCTGCGGAGCGAGCGGCTCTCCACCCTGGGGAAGTTCTCCTCGCTGATCCTCCACGACATACGCAACCCCCTGTCGGGCCTCAAGGGCCAGATCCAGCTCATGGGGCTCAGGCTCGACGAGCCCGACAAGTTGAAATCGCACATCGCGGCGAGCCTCGCCGAGATCGGCAGGCTCGAGCGCCTCGCGAACGAGTTCCTCGACTACTCGCGCGGCGAGGTCAGGCTCGACATGGCGGTGGCCAGGCCGGGGGAGATCCTCGCGAGACTCGAGGAGGGGCTCCGGGAGCGGTTCGCGCGCGCGGGCATCCGCGTCGAGCGGGACCTCCGCTACGACGAGCCGGTCATCCTCGACGCGGACCGCGTGCTCCGCGCCCTGCAGAACCTCGCCGACAACGCGCGCAAGGCGATGTCCTCCAAGGGCGGCGTCCTGTCGCTGAAGTCCTACCTCGACGGGGTGCAGCTCGCCTTCGAGGTCGCGGACACCGGCGAGGGCATGAGCCCCGAGGTGCTCGGGCACCTCTTCGAACCCTTCTATTCGGCCTCGGGCCAGGGCGGCACCGGGCTCGGCATGCTCATCGTGAAGAACATCGTCGAGGCCCACGGCGGCACGGTGCGGATCGGCTCGAGGAAGGGCGTGGGCACGAGGGTGGTGCTCCGCTTCCCCCTCAAGGCCTGAGCCGGGGCCCGAAGACGGACCACGCGTTGCGCGACGCCGCGACGGCGAGGGCCGCCGGCTCCGCGCCGCGCAGGGCCGCCGCGGCCGCGCAGGTACGCTCGAGGTCCAGGGGCGAGGAGGGCCGGCCCCGCCGCGGCTCCGGGTTCATGTAGGGCGAGTCGGTCTCGAGGAGGAGTCGGTCCGCCGGCACGAGGGCGCAGGCCTCGCGGAGCGCGCCCGCCTTCTTGTAGCTGAGGTTCCCCGCGAAGGAGATCATGCAGCCGAGGTCCAGGAAGGCACGGGCCTCGGCGGGGCCGTAGCCGAAGCAGTGGATCACCACCGGGACGGCGGGGCGGGCGGAGGCGATGGCGCCCAACGTGTCCTCGAAAGCCTCCCGCGAGTGGACGACGAGGGGCAGGCCGAGGCGGGCGGCGAGGTCGAGCTGGCCCTCGAAGAGCCCGAGCTGGGCGGCGCGGCTCCCGTTCATGTGGTGGTAGTCGAGGCCGCCCTCCCCTATCGCGGCGCAGCGGCCGCCCGCGGCCGCGAAGTCCGCCACGGCCGACTCGAGGTCGCGCAACGCGCGGGTCGGGTCCCCGAGAGCCTCCTCCGAGGGCCAGGCGCCCGCCGTGAGGGCGAGGAAGGGCGGCGCGGCCGCCCAGGCCCGCGCGAGGCGCTCCGCCCTCGAAGCGATGTCCCGGGGCTCGGTGCCCACGTCGACGAGGAGGGGGCCCCGCCCTCCCTCGGCCGCCGCGGCGGCCCAAGCGGAAGCGTAGGCGGCGAGGACGTCGCGCAACGCGCCTTCTCCGAGCTCCTCCGCGACACCTCCGAGGTGGGCGTGGCTGTCGGCGAGGACCCTCATCAGGCGACCGTGAAGGAGAGCGCGCCCTTGGCCACGCCGATCCGGACCTTGTCGCCCTCCTTGTACTTTCCGGCGAGCATGCCGGCGGCGAGGGGGTTCTGCACGAGTCCCTGGATCGCCCGCTTCAGGGGCCGGGCGCCGAAGCTCGGGTCGTAACCGGCCTCGGCGAGGAACCCGCGCGCCTCCTTCGACACCTCGATCGAGACCTTGCGGTCGGCCAGCCTCGCGGCGAGGAGGCCGAGCTGGATGTCGACTATCGCGAGGATGCGGTCCTTGCCCAGGCGCTCGAAGACCACGGTCTCGTCGATGCGGTTCAGGAATTCGGGCTTGAAGCTGCCGCGCAGGAGGCCGTCGATCGCGGCCCGCACCTCGCCCATGTCCTTGGCCTCGAGGATGAGCTCCGAGCCGATGTTGCTCGTCATGATGACGATGGCGTTCTTGAAGTCGACCACGCGGCCCTGGCCGTCGGTGAGCCGGCCGTCGTCGAGGAGCTGGAGGAGGACGTTGAACACGTCGGGGTGGGCCTTCTCGATCTCGTCGAAGAGCACGACCGAGTAGGGCCGGCGGCGCACGGCCTCCGTGAGCTGGCCGCCCTCGTCGTAGCCGACGTAGCCGGGCGGGGCGCCGATGAGGCGGCTCACCGTGTGCTTCTCCATGTACTCCGACATGTCTATGCGGGTGAGCGACTTCTCGTCGTTGAAGAGGAACTCCGCGAGGGCCTTGGCGAGCTCGGTCTTGCCGACGCCGGTGGGGCCGACGAAGAGGAAGGAGCCCAGGGGGCGGTTCGGGTCGGAGAGGCCGGCCCGGTTGCGGCGGATCGCGTCGGCGACGGCCTTCACGGCCGCCTCCTGGCCGACCAGCCTCTTGGCGAGGAGGGTCTCCAGGTCGAGGTAGCGCTGCGCCTCGGAGGAGAGCATCTTCGAGACGGGGATGCCGGTCCAGGTCGACACGACGCGGGCGATGTCCTCCTCGGAGACCTCCTCGCGGAGGAGGCGCTCCCCCTCGCTCCTGGCCTGGATCTCGGCGCTCACCTCCTCGAGCTTCTTGCCCGCCTCGAGGAGCCTGCCGTACTTGATCTCCGCGGCCTTCGCGAGGTCGCCCTCGCGCTCGCGGCGCTCGCCCTCGATCTTGAGCTCCTCGATCTCGGCCTTGAGCTTGCGGAGGCGCTCGATGCGCTCCTTCTCGCCCTGCCAGCGCAGCTTCATCGCGTCTCGGCGCTCCGAGAGGGAGGCGATCTCGGCCTCGAGGCGCCCGAGCCGCTCCCTGGAGGCCTCGTCGGTCTCCTTGGAGAGGGCCTGCCTCTCGATGCTGAGCTGGAGGAGGCGGCGCTCGGCCTGGTCGAGCTCGGTGGGCTGGCTCTCGATCTCCATCTTGAGCCTCGAGGCGGCCTCGTCCACGAGGTCGATGGCCTTGTCCGGCAGGAAGCGGCTCGTGATATAGCGGTCGGAGAGGGTCGCCGCGGCGATGAGGGCCTCGTCCCGGATGCGGACGCCGTGGTGGACCTCGTAGCGCTCCTTGAGGCCCCGGAGGATGGCGATCGCGGCCTCGACGGAGGGCTCGGCGCAGAGCACGGGCTGGAAGCGGCGCTCGAGGGCGGCGTCCTTCTCGATGTGCTTGCGGTACTCGTCGAGGGTGGTCGCGCCGATGCAGCGGAGCTCGCCGCGGGCCAGGGCGGGCTTGAGGAGATTGGAGGCGTCCATCGCGCCCTCGGCCGCGCCGGCGCCCACGAGCGTGTGGAGCTCGTCGATGAAGAGGATGACCCGGCCCTCGGACTTCTGGATCTCCTCGATCACCGCCTTGAGGCGCTCCTCGAACTCGCCGCGGAATTTCGAGCCCGCGACGAGGGCGCCGAGGTCCAGGGCGAGGAGCTTCTTGCCCTTGAGCGAGTCGGGCACGTCGCCCCCGACGATCCGGCGGGCGAGGCCTTCCACGATCGCCGTCTTGCCGGTGCCGGGCTCGCCGATGAGGACGGGGTTGTTCTTGGTGCGGCGCGAGAGGACCTGCATGACGCGGCGGATCTCCTCGTCGCGGCCGATGACGGGATCGAGCTTCTCGGCCCGCGCGAGGGCGGTGAGGTCGCGGCAGTAGCGCTCGAGGACGCGGTACTTCTCCTCGGCCGCCTGGTCCGTGACGCGGCGCGTCCCCCGCACCGCCTTGAGGGCCGAGAGGAGGGCCTCCTTGGTCGCGCCCCGCGAGCGGAGGAGCCCGCCGACCTCCCCCTCGCCCTGCGCGAGGCCGAGGAGGATGTGCTCGGCGGCGACGTACTCGTCCTTGAGGGCCTCGGCCTCGGCCTCGGCCTTGGCCAGGGCCTTGGCGGCCCCGCCCGAGAGGTAGAGCTGCGCCGCCTCGCCGAAGACCTTGGGCTTGCGGGCGAGGAGGGCCTCGGCTTCCTTCTCGACGGCGCCGCGGTCGACGCCGATGCGGTCGAGGAGGGCGGGCGCGACCCCCTCCTCCTGCCCGAGGAGGGCGAGGAGGAGATGCTCGGGCTCGACCTGGGATTGATCGCGCTTGCGGGCCTCGCCCGTCGCGTCCTGTATGGCCTCCTGGGCCTTCAGCGTGTACCTTTCGTAGTCCATGTGGAGGAAAAATACTGCCCCCGCCGCCGCCGCGGCAAGCGGGCCCCGGGGACGCCGCCGGGCCGGGGGCGCGCGTTGACTCGGGCCGGCGAGGGCCTTATCTTCATGGCATGGAACGGAAAGTGATCGTACTCCACGGCTTCTCGCCCGAGGACGCGGTGGCCGCGATGCGCGCCATCAAGGCCGCCCTGCCGGCCGCCCGCGACGCCGCCTTCGCCACCACCACCCCGACCAACCTCGAATGGAGGATGTCCGAGCTCGTGGAGCATGTCTGGGAGGAGCACGAGGCGATGACCGGCGGGGCGAGGAAGGCCTAGTGCCCGCGTTTCTCGCAGGGAAAAACCGGGCTAGACTTCGAGGTCGGGGATCTTCCGCTTCATCGCGGCGATGAAGTCCTCGCCCGTGGCCCCCTCGCGGAGGGCGACGAAGACCATGTTATCCCTGCCGGCGATCGTCCCGAGGACCTCCTCGAGGCCCATGTTGTCGATCGCGAGGGCCACGGCGTCCGAATGCCCCGAGAAGGTGCGGACGACCGCCAGGCCCGCGTTCCAGTCGACCGAGACATAGCCCCGGAGGAAGTCCTGGATGTGGTGGCGCTCGGTCTCGCGCCGCTCCTCGTCCGAAGGGACGGTGTAGTAGTAGCCCGAGTGGCCGTCGGAGACCTTCCCGACCTTGAGGTACTTCAGGTCCCGCGAAAGGGTCGCCTGCGTGACGCTGTAGCCCTCCTCCTGGAGAAGCTGGAGGAGGGTTTCCTGCGAGTCGATCCGATGGGTCTTGATGATCTGTCGGACGGTCTTCTGTCGTTCGAGACGTTCTTTCATGTCCGTTCCGGGCCGTGCGCGGTCCCGGTCCTCTCGACCGATGATCGCACGGATGGCCGAAAATGGCAAGATCGCCGGCGGGGCCCGGGCTCAAGCCGGACCGGCCGCAGGCCGATACTCCGAGGGGGAGGCGCGCGTCGCGGCCCCGGGGGCGAGATGGACGAGAACGAGGAAATCCAGGACCTCGAGCCTGCTGTGCCCGCAGAAGACGCGGGTTCTCCCGCCGCGCCCGTCGAGGACGCGGTTCCCGTCGAGGACGCGACTCCCGTCGAAACCGCGGCGCCACTCGAAACGACTTCCCAAGTCCCTGCCCCCGCGGCGGCACCCCAGGCCCCGGCACGTGAGCATCATGAGGAAGAGTCCACGGGTGGCGTCTCCTTCCGGACCCAGGGCGAACGCAACGACGGGAGCGCGGAGCTCGTCGTCTCGCCCGACGGCATGCTCGTCGAGGCTTCCTTCTTCCCCGCCATGGGCGAGGGAAAACCCCTCTCCCCGGACGACGTCAAGAACCTCCTCGCCGGGCTCGGCATCGTCGCCGGCATCCTCTGGGACGAGATCGCGGAAGCCGTCATGCGCTGCAACCTCGACCGCAGGATCCTGCACGGGGTGGTCGTGGCCCGAGGCTTCCTGCCCGTGCCCGAGATTCCCCCCCACGCCGCCCTCGAGCCGAAATTCCGGCGCACCGGCCCCCTCGTGGACGAGAACGTGCAACGCGTCGATTTCCGGGAGCTCTCGGGCGTGTTCGTCGTCAGGAAGGACGAGGCGATCGCCCGCATCATCCCCCGCAGGGAAGGGGCGCCCGGCTCCGACGTGCGGGGCGCCGAGGTCCCCTACCCCCGCGAGTCGCCCGAGAACTACGTGGCCGGGAGGAACGTGGTCCAGAGGGAGGACCGCCTCGCCTCCGCGGTGGACGGCCGACTCCTCGTCACGGGGAACCGCCTCGACGTGGACGAGGTGCTGCTCATCAAGGGCGGGGTCGACTACCACACCGGCCACATCGCCTTCCCCGGCGACGTCGTCATCGAGGGGCAGGTGCGCGACGGCTTCCGCGTGCGCTCCGGCGGCTCGATCGTCTGCAAGACCACCCTCGACGCCTTCGACGTCGAGGCGAAGAAGAACCTCGAGTGCCCCCAGGGCATCATCGGCCGGGCGCGGGCCCAGATCCGCGTCGGCGGCGACCTCAACGCGAAGTACGTCCAGAACTGCAAGGTCGCGGTGCGCGGCAACGTCCGGGTGCCGACCGCGATCGTCAACAGCAAGATCCTCTGCCTCGGCATGATCGACCTCGGCGACAAGGGCGTCGTCATGGGCGGCGAGCTCCATGCCCTCCACGGGCTCCGCTGCGGGCGGCTGGGCAACCAGGCCATGCAGCGGACGGTGGTGCGCGCGGGCACCGACTTCACCGTCGAGCAGCGGCTCGCCCAGGCCAACGAGCGCATGCGCCTCATCTCGGCGAGGTCCCGCCAGATCGAGGCCGCGGGCCGCTCCAGGCCGGGTCCCGAGCTCGAGCGCGCGCGGGCCGAGATCGCGAAGGCCGCGGATGCGGTCCGCGCCCACATAACCGAGCTCCTCGGCAAGCTCGACGCAGACGACTCCGCGGTGATCGAGGCGAAGGGCGAGATATTCCCCGGCGTCGTCATCGAGATCTGCCGCGTGAGCATCGTGGTGGGCGAGAAGCTCAAGGCCGGCACCTTCAAGCTCGACAAGGCCGCCGGCAGGATCGTGATCGGCAAGTAGCGCCGCTATAGGAATATCCCGTTGACATCGCCTCGGCCGCAGGTGCTTTAATATCCGCATTCGCGGTCGCGCCCATCGCGTCGACCCGGGGAACAACGCAGTCCGACATCATCGGCGTCGGGAGACGAACCATGCGCAGACGCTCACTCGCCGCGGCGCTCGCCGCGACATCCCTGCTCTCCATCGCGGCGGCCCAGGACCGCGGCCTCGCCGTCGAGGCGCGCCGCCTCGCCGGGAGCGAGTCCTTCGACATAGGCAGGCAGTACGCCGTCGTGATCGGCATCGACGCCTACGAGAACTGGCCCGCGCTCGGCGCGGCCCGCGAGGAGGCCCGGCGCGTCCGCGAAGTCCTCGGCCGCGACTACTACATCGACGAGTTCATCGAGCTCTACGACGGAGAGGCCTCGGCCCGCAGCCTGCGCAAGCTCTTCGCCGAGGACCTGCCGGCCAAGGTGGGGAAGAGCGATTCCCTCCTCGTCTTCTACGCGGGGCACGGGCAGGTCGACGCCGCCGGCGCGGGCTATTGGATACCCTCCGACGCGGGGCTGGATCCCCTCGAGCAGAAAGGCTGGCTCTCGAACGCGCAGATCCGCGGCTACATCCAGAAGCTCAAGGCGCAACGGATCCTCCTCGTCGCCGACTCCTGCTTCGCCGGCGAGCTCCTCGATTCATCGCGGGGCGCGTTGCCCGAACTCGATTCGGCGTATTACCGCAAGGCGCTCAGCCTCACCGCGAGGCAAGTCCTCACCTCGGGGGCCTCGGAGGCCGTGCCCGACCAGAGCGAGTTCGGCAGGCAGTTCATCGACTGCCTCGAGCGCAACGTCGATCCCTACATCGACGCCCTCGCCATCTACGATCGGGTCAGGCGCGGGGTGACGAAGACCCTCCCCCTCTACGGCAGCCTGCCGGGGAACGAGCTCGGCGCGAGCTTCGTCCTTTTCCGGAGGGCGCGGGCCGACAGGGGAGTCGTCGCGGTCAGCTCGCCCGTCAAGGTGCGCGACTGGATCAGCCCCGACTCCGCCCCCGGCACGAGGATCGAGGGGCAGGGCCGCTTCGAACTCGAGCCCGGCGACTACGAATACTTCGCCTGCCTCCCCGACGACGAGGAGGCGACCTACTCGAAGCGCCTCCGGGTCGAGGGCGGCGGGATGATCTCGATCGCCCTGCCCGAGCTCGGCTACTCGAAGCCCTTCCAGGTCAATCGGCTCAAGTCGCGCCGCTCCGAACTGGCGGGGCGTTATGCGACGCAGGAACAGGCCAGGCTAAGGAAGCGCGGCATCGGCTTCGCGAGCCTCGCCGCCGCGGCCGTGTCGGCTGGTGTCGCGGCCTTCGGCTACTACGACCAGCTCGCGGCCTATGACAGGTACTGGGCCGCGAACACCCCGGAGGAGGCCGTCCGCGAGCGGGAGCGCACGATGCTCGGCTCCTACCTGTACGGCGGAGGATTCATCGGCGCCGGCCTTTTCTGCGCGATCTCACTGCCCTTCCTGGGCGCCGATCCGGCGAAGAAGACTCGGGCCGAGATGGCCCAGATTGACGCCCGCATCGAGGAGCTCTCCCGATGAGCGCGCGACGACGAGACTCGATCCCCGGACCTCGCGGAATCCTGGTGGCCGGCGCCCTGGCCCTGGGCGCGGCCGGCACCGGCGTTTCCTGCAAGATGCCCCTGAAGGAATTCCGCAATCCGGTCGACCCGTCATTCATCCATGTACGCTCCCTGGCGATCGACATCCCCCGCATGAGCCTCGCCGCCGGGCATTCCGGCAGCGTCGGCTATTCGATCATCCCGGCCGAGGCATACGACAAGCAGGTCGACTGGTCGAGCTCCGACACTGAGGTCGCAAGCGTTGACGCCGCGGGCGTCGTGAACGCCCTCGCGGCGGGATCGGCGAGGATCACCGCCACGGCAAGGGACGGGGGGATCGCCGCGAACTGCGACCTGACCGTCGTGACGGACTGGGTCGCGCGTGCGGGCATCCAAGTCGCGGAGACCCCGTCCGGCTACACCAAGATGGTCGAGGGATACTCGAAGCGGTTCACCGTGGCCTTTGAACCCTCGAACGCCACCGACCGGCACCTTTCCTGGTCCAGCGACGACGGCGCCGTCGCCGCGGTGGACGGCGAGGGCACGGTCCGCGCCTTGGCTGCGGGCAGCACGACCATCAGGGTCGAGGCGAAGGGCAACGCGATGGGCGATCCATGGGCCTCCGACGCCTTCAGCCTCGAAGTGATCACGCCATCCGCGGCCAAAGTCACCTCGGTGAGGCTCTCGCTCGACTCGATGGAACTCGCTTTCGGCGAGTCCCTCCGCCTGGCCGCGACCGTCGTCCCGGAGTGCGCCCTCGACACGGGCGTCTCGTGGGAGAGCACCAACGCCGCCATCGCCGCCGTCGACTCCTCGGGACTGGTCACCGCCTCCTCCTCGACGACCGGTTCGGCCACCATAACGGTGACGACGTCCGACGGGTCCTTCAAGGACAGCTGCCGGGTCACGACCACGGACTTCCCCTTCAAGCGCAGCCTGGCCGGCAATCTGCGCGCGGTCGCCGTTTCCGTGAACGGCGACCTGGTCGCCGCCTGCGGCGTCCAGGGACTCGCGGTCTCCACCGATCGCGGCTCCACGTGGGCTTGGCGGGATTCGGCCTCCGGCATCAAGTGGAGCGGCGTCGACATGTCCGCATCGGGAGGTCTCATCGCGGCGCTGGCCGTCGAGTCCGACGGCGTCGCCTGCGTCCGCACCTCGACCGATTACGGGGCGAGCTGGACCCGGCGAACCGAAGCGGGCCTCAGGAACTTCTCGGATATCGCCGTGTCGGCGGACGGGAGAACCATCGCCGCCTGCGTCTCGGGCGGACAGATCGCCTGCTCCTCCGACGGAGGCGCGACCTGGACGACGAGAAGCCCCGCGACGGCTCAGCAATACTGGTCCTCGATCGATCTCTCGGCGGACGGCAAGGTCATCGTGGCGGCGATCGGCGACTCGGGCTACCTCTGGAAATCCGCGGACGGAGGCGAATCCTGGACGGCCCTGACGGCCGCCGGAAGCCTGTCGTGCAGCAGCATCGCGTTGAGCGACGACGGCTCGGTCATCTACGCCGCCGCGAAGCGCCTCGACGTCCAATCCTGGACCGTGGTGTGGAGGTCGGGGGACGGGGGCGCGACCTGGACCGACGAGGGTTTCATGATCTATGACGAGGCGGACAACAGGATATGCGCCTCGGGCACCGGGAGCGCAGCGTTCGTCCCCACCTCGCCCTTCGCGTACAGCGCCCACTTCTACCTCACGGGGGACGGGGGACGGAAATGGACTTCGTACAACCGAGGAGGCCTCCGCGTCCTCGATTCCGCGATGTCGGCCGACGGATCGCTCTGCGTCTTCGCCGTGGGCGATTACGTCTTCATCCGCGACTCGGCCGGCGGCTGAGTCCCGGCCCCGCCGAGTCGGAGCCGGGCGGGCGGGGAACGGCGACCGGACCGACCACGACCGGCCGCCTCACTCCCACTCTATGGTCGCCGGCGGCTTCGACGAGACGTCGTAGACCACGCGTCCGACCTCGGGCACGCGGTTCGTGATGGCGCTCGAGATGGCGAGGAGGTCGGCCGGCTCGAAGGGATAGACGTCGGCGGTCATGCCGTCCTCGGAGACGACGGCGCGCAACGCGAGCACCCAGCCGTACTTGCGCTCGTCGCCGGCCACGCCGACCGAGCGGATGGGCAGGAGGATCGAGAAAGCCTGCCAGATGCGGTCGTAGAGGCCGCGGCGCTTGAGCTCGTCCATGTAGATCGCGTCGGCCTCCCGGAGGATGTCGCAACGCTCCTTCGTGACTTCGCCGAGGATGCGCACGCCGAGGCCGGGGCCGGGGAAGGGATGGCGGCGCACGACCTCCTCCGAGACGCCGAGGAGGCGGCCGAGGGCCCGCACCTCGTCCTTGTACAGACGGTCGAGGGGCTCGATGACCCTGCCGGCGGCGCGCTTGGCCTCGACGAGGGGGGAGCGCACGTTGTGGTGGCTCTTGATGACCTGGGCCTTCGAGCCGACGCCCTTGCCCGACTCGATGAGGTCGGTGTAGAGAGTGCCCTGGGCGAGGAATGCGTCGGGTATGCCGAGCCGCGCGACCTCGCGCTCCTGCACCTTGATGAAGAGATCGCCGATGCGCTTCCGCTTCTCCTCGGGATCCTCGATGCCGGCCAACGCGCCGAGGAACTCGGCCTCGGCGTCCGCCTTGCGCAGGTGGGTGGCGCCGAGGGCGCGGAGGTTGCGCATGACCTCCTCGCTCTCCGCCTTGCGCATGAGTCCCGTGTCGATGTAGAGGAGATGGACCTTCTCCTTCGGCAGGATCCGGAGGAGGAGCGCGCCCGCGACGGTCGAGTCGACGCCGCCCGAGATGAGGAGGAGGGCGTCGCCCCCGCCCACCGCGGCGCGGACGCGGCCGCCGACCTCCTCGAGGTAGGCCTCCATGCTCCACCCGCGCGAGGCGCCGCAGATGCCGAGGACGAAGTTGCCGAGGATGCGCGTTCCGCCCTCGCAGTGGCTCACCTCGGGATGGAACTGCAGGGCCCAGGCCCGGCGTTCGGTGTCGCGCAACGCGGCAGGTATGCCGCCCTCGGAGACCGCGAGGACCTCGAAGCCGGGCGCGGGGGCCGCGATAGAGTCGCCGTGGCTCATCCAGCTCGAGAAGGTCCGCGGCAGGCCCTCGAGGAGGGGGTCGGCGGGGCCCGAGAGGGAGACCGGCTTGCGCCCGTACTCGCGCTCGGGCAGGCGCTCCACCTTGCCGCCGAAGTCCAGGGTCATGAGCTGGGCTCCGTAGCAGAGCCCGAGCACCGGCAGTCCCGCGCGGAAGAGGGCCGGGTCGGGCCGGGGCGCGCCGGGCTCGTAGCAGCTCCGCGGCGAGCCCGAGAGGATCACGCCCTTGACGCCCTCGAAGGCGCCGCCGCCGAGGCTCGCGTCGCCGCCCAGGATCTCGGCGTAGACGCCGAGCTCGCGGATCCGCCGGCCGATGAGCTGGGTGTACTGGCTCCCGTAGTCGAGGATCAGGATCTTGTCCACGGACTCTCCCTGACGATGGTGGCGTTGCGGTCCGAGCCGACCGAGACCATGGACACCGGGGTCTCGGCGTACTCCTCGATGAAGGCGACATAGTCCTTGGCCTCGCGCGGCAGCTCCTCGTAGGCCCGGCAGGCGCCGATCGGCCGCTTCCAGCCCTTGAATTTCCGGAGCACGGGCTCGGCCGCCTCGAGGTCCCGCACCGAGGCGGGGAAGTCCTCGACGAGCCTTCCGCGGACGCGATAGGCGACGCAGGCCTCGAATTCATCGAGCTCGTCGTAGACGTCGAGGTGGGTGAGGACGAGGCGATCGATCGAATTCGCGGTGACCGCGTAGCGGAGGGCGACGAGGTCGAGGTAGCCGCAGCGCCGCGGACGGCCCGTCGTGACGCCGTACTCGCGGCCCGTCTCGCGGATGTAGTTCTCGAGGGCGCCCTGGGACCGGGGATCGAACTCCGTGGGGAAGGGGCCGTTGCCGACCCGCGTCGTGTATGCCTTGAAGACGCCGAGGATGCGGTCGAGGTCGCGGGGCCCGACCCCGCCCTGGGCGGCGGCGCCCGAGGAGCAGGACATGCCGCTCGACACATAGGGATAGGAGCCCGTGTCGATGTCGAGCAAGGCGCCCTGGGCGCCCTCGAAGAGGACGTAGGCGTTGCGCCGCGCCCGGAGGTAGGGCACGAGGTCGACGGACATGGGCGCGAGGCGCGGACCCCACTTCGCGAGGTACTCGCGGTCCTCGGCCTCGAGGTTCTCGAGCCGCGAGGGATCGTCGATGTCGCAGAGCCTGACCCCGTCGCGCGAGGCCTTCATCGAATAGGCGATGCCGATGCCCCTACCCGTCGTGCCGATGGGCTTCCGCCGCGCGGCCTCGGCCTCCTTGTCGAGGCGGCGGTAGCGCGGCAGGACGATGTGGGCCCGGTCCGAGATGAGGACGCGCCCTGTCCAGTCCACGCCGCGCTTCTCGAGCCCCTCGAGCTCCGAGAAGAGGGCCTCGGGATCGATGACCATGCCCGTGCCGAGGATGACGGTCTTGTCCGGATAGAGGATGCCCGAGGGCACGAGGTGGAGGGCGTACTGCTCGCCCCCGAGGACGATGGTATGCCCCGCGTTGGCGCCGCCCGAGAAGCGGACGCAGAGCCGCGCGTCCGCGGCCAGGTAATCGACGATCTTGCCCTTGCCCTCGTCGCCCCACTGGGCCCCGATGACGACTATGTTCATGGCGCTCCGCTCCTCCCCGCCCCCCGGCGGCACCTCCATTATCCCAGAAACCGGGGAGGCGCGGCAATGAGTCGGCGGCCCGGCGGAGCTGTTCGCGGATCTGGACTGAGGTCTGGCCCAAGGTGATGAAGCCGGCGCGTACATTTCCATGACGTCGCAGGGCAGGGCCTGCGTCATCCATGACGCCCGCGCCCGCCGCGCTACGGCGTCAGGCGAATCGAGTCGCCGGGTTCGTCGCCGTGCGCCGGCCTCTGGTTCAGGGTCCGTCGGGCGGGCTCCTCGGGATCTCCTGGCTCCGTACCCAAGCGCTGGGCGAATCGTGGCACGGGATTCACCACCGTCGCGAAGAGCCCAGTCGGTCCTTCATGCGAAGGCGAGCCTGCGGCCCCGGGGCTCGGGAATGGGGCGACCGAGCTCGCGGGCGGTCTCGATCCACTCGCGGATCACTATTTGGGCATTCGCAATCGCCTGCTCGTACGAGGCGCCGTCAGAGACACAACCGGGCAACTCGGGCACCTCGACGATGAAGGAATCATCTTGTTGGCTCCAGTAGACCATGAGTTCGTACCTATACATCCCTTCCCCCCAATACGCCTTCATAAATAGACCGCGAACCTGTTTCACCTGATAGGGTTTTGCGAGCGACCCGATGGGCTGGAGATTCATTATTTCCCGAATATCCGCGCGGCTGAAAACATGATGATCTCCCCGAATCCGGCAGGAGAAGCCGAGCCTTTCCAAGATTCCGGTCAATTCATCGAAAGGGAAGCCCTGATCCATCCTACCGGAGAGAAGCCTGACAAGAATCTTATCGTCCTTCCCCACTCGAATCCCCGGAGCTGGATACGCCCGGGAGAAGGCACGGCGATTGAGGATGGGGCAGGGACCAGCTCGGACCCGTCTATACTTCAGGCACCCTAGGCCTGACCATGGGGATGATCCTCCGGAAATGACAAGGGATTGATGTCGGCTGGGGGCAGACTCCAAAGGCGTCACGAAGACCCGCACTGAACTAGGGACGATAAAGAACGCGGAAGCCCAGATTACCAGCCCGGGTCCCGCGGATGTAGTAGTCCCGATTGGCCGAACGCGCGTACGACGCACCGGCGTTCCAGCTCCCGCCGCGAATCACGCGGAGACTGCCCGAGGAAGCGCCGGTTGGGTCAGTCGCGGGGGACTTCGAATAGGAGTCGCCCGCATACAAGTCCCAGCACCACTCCCACACGTTCCCCGCCAAGTCGAACAAGCCTAGGGCATTGGCCGCCTTCTCCCCGACCGGATGGGTCCTTTTTCCGGAGTTGCCGGCATGCCAAGCCACCTGATCCAGGCTCGCGCTTCCCGCGTAGACCGCGTTCAACGCCAGTCCTTCGGCGGCCGGGCCTCCCTTGGCCGCATACTCCCACTCCGCCTCAGTAGGCAAACGATAACCCTTGGCGTTGAAGTCGCAGCTCACGCTCGTCTCGCTGATCGCATAGCAGGGTTTGATGCCCTCCTTCATCGAGCGCCAGTTGCAGTACTCCACCGCGTCGTTCCAACTCACATTGATCACCGGACTCCGTCCCCGGCCCCAGCCCTGGTCATTGGGCCTCGGCTTCCCTGTCGCCGCACAGTAGGCGTCGTACTCGTCGAAGGTCACTTCGAACATCGACAGATAAAACACCGAGAGCCGCAGCTCGTGCAGCGGGCCCTCGTCGCTGGACCGTCCCGCCTCGGTGTCCGGCGAGCCCATCATGAAGCTCCCGGCCGGGACCAAGACGAAACCGGAAGGGGCGGAGCCGAGACTCGCGGGCGGGCTTGCAGCCGGCGGGGCCTCTTTCTTCCAGTCGAAGACCACCTCGGCGCTTTGCCCTTTCCGGACCGTCGCGGCCCTGGTCTCCTTCTCGCCGCCAGGGTAGCGGAGCTCCAGTCCGTGCTCGCCGACCTCGATGCCGTCCAAGCTTGCCTCGGCCCCGGCGGGCAGCTCGCCTAGTGCCTTCCCGTCCAAATAAAGGGTGCCCGCGGTGACGGCGCTGATCGAGAGGCTTCCGTAAGCCCGCGTCACCGTCAAGGTCGGCGCGGGGGGCGGAGCGGCAGGAGCCGTCACGGCGGGGGCCGCAGAGGCGGCCTTGGCCCCCGCAAGGTAGGCGGAGTCGAAGAACTGGTTGTAGACCGCGGGCACCTGCTTCCCCGCCGTCGTCGTCTGCACCGCCTTGCCGGTGCGCTTGAAGACCTCGTTGATCTCCAGCCCCGGCGTCCCGATCTGCTTGAGGAGCTCCGAGGTGAAGACCCCGTTCCGCCCCTGCCCGTCCTGGGCTATCGACCCGGCGCTCGTCGCGTAGGCGATGATCGAGCCGGCGGGCTGGGCGCCCACCACCGAGAGGCCCCGGCTACCGCTCCGGCCCCAGGAGAATGGGTTGTCCCGGCAGGCGTCCAGCACCACCACGTTGAGCGCGTTGCGCGAACTCGCGATAGTGTCCAGCACCGACTGTGCGGGCAGGGCCTTGGTCTTGAGGAAGGTCTCGCCGGGGATCCGCGCGTCCGCGGGGATGAGGTAGTTGACGCCGCCCGACTGGACGCCGTGGCCCGCGTAGAAGAAGAAGCCCATCGAGTCCGAGGACTGGGCCAGGCTGCTCCCCAGCCTGATCACCGCGTCCTCCATGGAGGCGAGGTCCGCGTCGACGAGGAGCTTCACCTCGAAGCCGAGGCCCCTGAGGGCGGCGGCCATGTCGCGGGCGTCGTTCGCGGGATTCCTGAGCTTGCCCAGCTCGGCGTAGTCCCCGTTGCCGATCACGAGGGCGTGTCGGGGGCCGGCAGTGACCTGGGCCGCCAAGGAAAGGGAGGATGCCGCAAGGACGAGGGCGAGGAATGGAAGTGCGGGTTGGGAGCGCATGGGGCCTCCGGATACGATTTCGCAATGCTGAATGCAGTATAACACGCCTCGCACGAGGCGGACAGGGCGACAGGCGCGGCGCGGGCTTTCCGGAAGAAGGGGCGCGGGGAAGAAACCCCTTTCGCCCGCTCGAAAGGGGTTGCGTCCCCGCTCAGTCCCCGCCCTTGATCCGCGCCCTCAATCGCCCTGCCTCCGGTCGCGCGTATGGGCTATACTGGAGGCATGGAACGCATGGGTAATCCGGCTCTCGCTTCCGAGGAGCATTTCACCTATCGGCATTACAAGACCTGGCCCGACTCCGAGCGCTGGGAATTGATCGATGGCCATGCCTGGGCAATGAGCCCGGCGCCGACGAGATACCATCAGGGACTTCTCCGGAAGCTCTTCAACGATCTGTGCAATTTCCTGCGGGGCCACCCATGCCAGGTCTACTGCGCACCCCTGGATGTCCTTTTGCCCGAGGGCGACGAGGCTGACGACGAGGTCGCCACCGTCGTGCAGCCCGACATCCTCGTCTACTGCGACCGCTCCAAGCTCACCGAGGCGGGCGGACGCGGGGCTCCCGATCTCGTCGTCGAGATCCTCTCGCCCTCGACGTCTCGAAAGGACCTGCGCGAGAAGTTCGACCTCTACGAGAAACACGGCGTGCGGGAGTACTGGGTCGTGGATCCCGGCAACCGATCCATCATGGTCTACCGCCCGGACGCGGAGGGGCGCTACGACGATGGCGAGTTGCGCGAAACCGTACGTGACTGGACGCCGCTCGCGTCGAGGGTCCTCGAAGGTTTCAGCGTTGACCCCGAGGAGCTGTTCGCGGACATGGATTGAGGTCCGACCTTGACGCACAGAAGCCGGCGCATACTTTTTCAATGACGTCGTGGGGCAGGGCCTGCGTCATACCTCGCCTTCGGCTCGGTGAGCCGAGTGGATCGGTATATAGTGCGCGCTTTCCGCGCACGACGGCTTCCATGACGCAGCAGAATGCGCGAACGCATTCTGCGCTGTGTCGTGGGGCGCCATCCATGGCGCCCCTACCTGACACGCTACGTCATCATGCGAATCGAGGCGCGGGGTTCATCTCCGTCGCGCCTGCGCCTGATTCAATCCTGCCGGGGCTCAATCCAGGGGCTCAATCCAAGGGCTCGCCTTCCACCACGATCTCGGCGACGGTTCCCTTCGGTATCGACTCGCCCTCCATGATGAGGATGACGAAATCGTCGGTCACGACGGAGGCGCGGATCGGGCCGGATTGGCGCAGGATCCTGGGGTTCTTCAAACGCGTCGGGAGGAATGAGAAGAAGGGCCGCGAGTCCTTGACGGCGGCGTTCCCGACCTTGGACCGGTACTCCGCCTTGATGCCGCAGGCGATGCGCCCCGAGCCCGCCTTGTCGATCCGCGAGGAGGCGACCCATAGGGGCTGGGCTATCGCGGGATCGGCGCCGATCTTCGCGATCCAGGCCGGGTCGCCGTAGAGGATGGTGCTGTCGAGCTCGAATTGCATGGCCTTCGCGTCGGCGCCCGCGGCGACGCCCGTCTCCAGGAGGGCTTTCTCGCACTGGTTCGCGGCGTACCAGCTCTCGGCGAAGGAGAGCTGGTTGCGGGTGTTGAAGAAGTAGTCCCCCGTGCCCCAGCCCATGAACCCGTAGTAGGTCGAGACCGTGTAGCCGAAGTACTGCCTCGCGCCGCCCGACCGGATCCAGGCCAGGGGCATGGCGTCGGGGCCGTCGATCAGTCCGATCAGGCAGTTGCCGGCACCCAGGTAGATCTTGGGATTCTCCGACACGAAAGTCTTCCGCTCGCCGTCCAGGACCGCGGTGAGCTGGCCGCCGCGGGAGAGGAACTGCGCGTTCCCGGTCGGGTAGAAGACGTCCCAGGTGCTCTGGTTGGCGTGGCCGCTCGTCCAGAAGGCGTCAGCGCGTCCCTGCCCCAGGATGTCCACGAGGGTGTAGCCGTGGTTCTCCTTTTCCTTGCGGGACTCGGTCACGGCCTTGCCCGCGGCCTTGCTCCACTGCCTTCCGGGCTTGTCGGTCCCCTCCCAGAAGGCGAGGCCCTCGGGGACGCGATTGACCCAGTTGAGCATGCCGCCCAGGCCGTAGCGGACGACGAGGCCCGTCGAGTCCGATGCGACGCGGAGGGCGTCCGCGGCGTCGAGTCCCGTGAGGATCGCCCAGACCGCGTCGGTGTAGGGATCCTCGTCGAGGCCGCGCATGAAGGGATGGGCGTTGTCGACGAAGGTCTTGCCGGCCTCCTGGGGCTTCAGCACGAAGCAGGCGTAGCGCGGCGAATAGCGGATGAGGTCGGCCCTGATCGACGATGGATCGGAACGGTAGCGGAATATCTTCCCGTCGTACTTCGCGCGAAGAGTCTCGGCGACTTCCTGCCAGGCGGGATCGGCATAGGTCGCCTCGCTGACGAGAACCGCGTAGCGCGCGTTTTTCCAGCGCGGTCCCTCGAGCTGGCTGGGGGGATCCGCCATGGAGAGGGCGGAGGACTGGGCGCCCGACTCGGCGAGGAAGTTCCCCGCGACCAGGGTTATGCCGCCCAGGTAACGGGCGGCGTTGAGGCTCGCCGGGTACGCGACGACGCCGACGGCGAAGGATGAGGGCGGAGCGGCTATCGACCATTCATCGCCGCCCGTCCCTCCGTAGGCGGGTGAAACCGTCTCGGTGCCGGAAACGCTCCTCGTCCTCGCGTCCCACTTCTTCCAGGCCACGGAGAGACTGTCCAGGATCCATCCTCCGCGGATCTTCAGGCCGACCACGACATGGCCGGGCTTCAGGAGCCTGATCTCGGCGGCTCCCTTGGCGTCGTCTCCCACGAAGGGTCCTTCGACGGGATCGCCCAGGCTGCCGTCGGCGTTGACGCGGGCGAAGATAGGGGCGATGCCGTTCACGAACTGCCCGTACCTCACCCGGAATCCCGCGAGGGCGCATTCCTGCCGCAGATACTCCCTGGCCGGTTCCTGGACCGGGTTCGCGTTGTCCTTCAGCTCCAGGGGAGCCACGTTGCGGAAGGGTTCCGCGGCCGAGGCGAATGCAAGCGAAAGAAGCAGGATCGATGTGACGAGCGATCTCATTATCCCCTCCGCGCGCCGGGCGATATGGCTCAACTATAGTCACGCGTCTCCGCGGCGGCAAGGGCGCCGCGGGCCTGCGGCTCGCGAGAGCTGCCCAACTACAGCCGACCTACGGTCGACTGTAGTTGGGCGCTTCCTGCGTTATGGCGACGTCGTGGGCGTGGCTCTCGCGGAGGCCGGAGGACGTTATGCGCACGAACTTTCGGTAGCGGCGGAGCTCCTCGAGGTCGCGGCAGCCGCAGTAACCCATGCCCTTGCGCAGGCCCGCCACGAGCTGGTGGAGGTAGGACTTGAGCTCGCCCTTGTAGGGCACGCGGCCCTCGATGCCCTCGGGGACGGGCGCCTCGTCCTTGGCGATGCCGTAGCGGTCGCCGGCTCCGTCGCGCAACGCGCCCATGGAGCCCATGCCCCGGTACTCCTTGTAGATCCTGCCCTCGTAGAGGACCTCGCGGCCCGGGGCCTCCTTGAGGCCCGCGAAGAGGTTGCCGATCATGACGGCCCGCGCGCCTGCGGCTACGGCCTTCGCGATGTCGCCCGAGTACTTGATGCCGCCGTCGGCCACGACGGGGATGCCCGCCTTGTCGGCCTCCTCGGCGCACCAGAGCACGGCGGTGAACTGCGGCACGCCGATGCCGGCGACGACGCGGGTGGTGCAGATGGAGCCGGGGCCCACGCCGACCTTGATCGCGTCCGAGCCCGCCTCGACGAGGCGCCGGGCGCCCTCGCGCGTGGCCACGTTGCCGCCGATCACGGGCACGTCGGGGAAGGAGCGCTTGATGCCGCGTATCGCCTCGACCACGTTGCGCGAGTCGCCGTGGGCGGTGTCGAGGACGACGAAGTCGACCTTGGCCCCGCGGAGGAGGGGCATCCGGACCTCGTAGTCCTGGGGCGAGACCGCGGCGCCGACCACGAGGCGCCCGGCCTTGTCGGTCGCGGCGTTGGGGTAGCGCTCGTGCTTCTCCATGTCCTTGACGGTGATGAGGCCCGCGAGGCGGCCCTCGCCGTCGACGACGGGCAGCTTCTCGATGCGGTGCTCGTCGAACTTGGCGCGGGCGCTCGCGGGGGTCGCGTCCTGGTGCTCCACGACGACGCGGGCGGTCATGGCGTCGCGCACGAGGGCGCCGTCATCGCGGCGGAAGCGAAGGTCGCGCGCGGTGATGATGCCCACGACCCTGCCGCCCGCGTCGACCACGGGGAGGCCGGTCACGCGGTGGCGGTCCATGATGGTCCTGACGTCGCGCAACGTGCGGTCGGCCTCGACGGTCACGGGGTTCTCGATGATCCAGTTGAGGTAGCGCTTGACGGAGGCGACCTGCTCGGCCTGGGACTCGGGCGCGAGGTTCCGGTGGATGACGCCGGCGCCGCCCTGCAGGGCCAGGGCCACGGCCATCCGCTCCTCGGTCACGGTGTCCATGGCCGCGGAGAGGATGGGCACGTTGAGCCTCACCTCGCCGGCCAGGGTGGTGGCGACGCTCGTCTCCCTCGGGAGGATCTCCGAGTATCCCGGCACGAGGAGGACGTCGTCGTAGGAAAAGGTCTCTTCGAACATCGGCTGCTCCGGCCGCGCGCTCCGCGGCTCCGGGCCCCGCCTCCCGGGGGCGGGGCCCTCGTATCGCGGGCCGGGCGCGCGGAGGCGCGGCCGGCCCGTGAATCCGCCGGCCGCCGGCCCGGGCCGGCTGGGCCGGTCGGACCTCGTATCCTACGCGATGGACTCGCCCCCGCGCGCCCCGCCGCGCGCGGCGAAGGGCCCCATGAGGGCCCGATACTTCCCGCCGATGGCGAGGGCCTTCTCGGCCGCGCGGCCGCGGTAGAGCTCGGGGGAGCGGAAGAAGGCCTCGGGGTCGTCGAACCCGAGCGCCGCGAGCCGCTCGCTGACGGCGGCCAGGGCCTCGGGATCGCGCTCGATGGCCTCGTGGAGGGGGAGCCGCGAGGCCTCGGCGGCGAGCGTCATGCGACGCAGCATCTCGTGTGCGTCGGGCCGGCCCGACTCCGCGAGGAGGATGTAGGCGGGCTCGGCGAGGACGGCGCCCCCGGTCATGCGGAGGTTCGCGGCCATCCGCTCGCGGTCCACGACGAGGCCGCGGAGGACGGAGAGCATGCGGTTGGCCGCGGCTCCGAGGCCGGCGAAGAACTCGGGGACGAAGCGCTCGCTCGCGGAGTTGGTCAGGTCCCGCTGGTGCTCGGAGACCTGGTCCATGAGGAAGGTCTGGACGCGCGGGAAGAAGGCCTTCCACAGGCTCTTCACGTGCTCGGAGTTCCAGGGATTGCGCTTCTGCGGCATGGTGGACGAGCCGACCTGCCCCGCGCCGAAGGACTCGCGGACCTCGCCGATCTCGGTGCGCTGGAGGTTGCGGAGGTCGTCGGCGAGGTTGGCGAGGACGCCGAAGGCGGTCGCCATCTCGAGGAGGAGGCGGAGGGCGTACTCGGGCTCGACGAGCTGGGTCGAGTGCTCGGAGGGCTCGAGGCCGAGGCGCGCGAGGTAGCGGCGCTCGGCCTCCTCGGGGTCGGCGTAGAGCATGGAGAGCGCGTTGTACGATCCCACCGCGCCCGCGAGCTTTCCCCGGAGGTCCCGCGCGAGATCGTCGATCCTGGCCACGCTCTTCCCGAGGCGGCTCGCGTACTCGGCCATCGCGAAGCCGAAGGTGAGGGGCACGGCGTGCTGGCCGTGGGTGCGGCCGACCTGGGGCGTGCGGGCCTCGTCGACCGCGAGGCGGCAGAGCTCGAGCCCGACCCTCGCCAGGAGCGGCACGAGGACCTCGCGGGCCGCGTCCCTGTAGGCCATGGCCTTGGCGGTGTCGAGGACGTCCACGCTCGTCGCGCCGAGGTGCGCGAGGGGCCTGAGCCCCTCGGGGAGCTTCCGCTGGAAGACGTTGACGAGGGCGCGGACGTTGTGCTTCGTGGTCTCTTCCTCGGCGTAGACCTCATCGGGGTCCACCGCCGCGGCCGCCGCCTCCGCCGCCGCGACGAGGTCCGGTTCCGCGCGGCCCCGCATCTCGAGGTGGGTCGCGACGAGGGCGGCCTCGGCCCGCGCGGCATAGCGCAGCTGGGCCTTCTCGGAGAGGCGCGCGGAGAGGGCGTCGAAAAGCTCGCGGTTGGATTTCCAGTAGCGATGGTCGAGGGGGGAGAGGTTGTCGAAGATGTCGCGGGGCTCCATGTCCCATCATGCCACGGCCCGCCGCGCCAGATCAAGAGGGAACCAAGGGAATCAAGAGAAAGGCTACCACGGAGCGAAGACGGAGATCACGGAGGGAGGGGAGAGAGGAAGGGAAAGAGGGAAAGAGAAAACCTTGGGATTATTGTTGCGATAGGCTCCGCTACTCTGGATAGCCGATCGAACCGGGAATGGCCTAGCGGGGTACGTAGCTCTCATATTTGAAAAACTTCAAATTCCATTATCTAATTTCGATCTTCCTCCCTACCCTCCGTGGATCAACTCCGCGGCTCCGTGGTTGCCATTCGCCATCTTGCGTCTTCTCACGTAAGGTCGACGAAGGAGGCGCGGCCTTCCAGGGCGCGCTCGAGGTCGGAGGGGGCGAGGAGCATCTGCAGGCCGCGGGCGCCGGCGCTCACCGAGATCTCGTCGAAGAGGAGGGCCGTCTCGTCGATGTAGACCGTGAAGGGCCGCTTCGCGCCGACGGGCGAGCAGCCGCCGCGGACGTAGCCGGTGGCGGGCAGGAGCTCCTTGAGGGTGAGGAGCTCGACGGCCTTGTCGCCGGCGGCCCGCGCGGCCTTCCTGAGATCCACCTCCGCGTCGCCCGGCACGCAGCAGAGGAAGATCCCGGCCCGCTCGCCCCGGAGGGCCAGGGTCTTGAAGACCCGCTCCGGCTCGACGCCGATCTTCGCGGCGCAGGCGACCGCCGACAGGTCCCCCTCGTCGACTTCGTAGGAGACTACGCGATGCGCGATCCCGAGTCCCTCGACGATCCTGAGCGCGTTGGTCTTCCGACTCACCCCGCCTCCGGTATCGCCTAACGCTTACGGCGGAAGATGCGGTAGTTCATCGCGGGAAAGAGGTTGTTGCGCTTCTCGAGCCGCGTGAGCCACTCGGTGCTGACGGTGTTGGCGCAGAGCATGTCGTAGATGCGCCCGAAGTTCGAGATCGAGTCCTCGACCTGGGACCTCGCGAAGGAGCTCGAGCGGCCGGCGCGCATGAGGAGGGCCCAGTCCGAGCACATCGCGAGGAGGACCTCGCGCGCGGCCTGGTTCAGTATCCGCTCGCGGAGGCCGGTCTCCTCGGGGAAGCGCTCCGCGAGCTCGGACATGCGCTCCGAGGCCTTGTAGGCGTGGCGGTAGAGCCAGTCGTTGGAGCCGTCGAGCCAGACCTCGCCGTAGCCGCCGTCGCCCCAGGAGGAGAACTCGGGCTCGGAGCGCTGCGATTCGGGGTGGAGCCGGCAGTACTCGCCGAGGGTCAGGGTCTTGATCGAGGGGTCGGCGGCGGCCGCGCGGAAGAGGGCCTCGAGCCAGGCCGGCCCCTCGAACCACCAGTGGCCGAAGAGCTCGGCGTCGTAGGGGCAGACCATGAGGGGCGGCCGGTCCATGAGAGCGCCCGCGGACTCGGCCGCCGCGCGGCGCTCGGCCAGGAAGGCGGCGGCGTGCTCCGAGGCGCGCGCGGCCGCGGCCGCGGGGTCGTAGGGCCGCTTGTCGGCGGTGCGCCCGGTGACGGCCCAGTACTTGAAGCCGGTGAAGGTGCGGGCGCCGCCCTCCTCGAGGAAGGGCGCGAGGTAGTCCAGGCCGAGGTCGAAGCCGATGTCGCGGTAGAAGTCGCGGTAGGCGGGGTCGCTCGGGTAGCCCTCGGTCTCGGACCACACGGCCTTGGTCGCGCCGGCGTCGCGCACGAAGACGGTCAGGCCCGAGGGGCTCCGCACCGGCGCGAAGGAACCGCGCGCGGGCACCGGGTCGCCGAGGAGGGCGCCGCGCGTCGCGACGACGCTGTACTGCACGTTGTACGATCTCAGGATCTCGCCCAGGCCCGGGTACCAGCCGAGCTGGGGCAGCCAGAAGCCCGCGGGATGCTTGCCGAAGGCCCTGCGGTGGGAGACGATCGCGGTCTCCACCTGGGCGGCGACGGCCTCGGGCTGGTCGCGGTAGAGGGGCAGGAAGGCGTGGGTCGCGCCCGAGGTGATGAGCTCGACGCGGCCCCGCTTGTAGAAATAGTCGAGGGCGCCGAGGACGTCCCCGGAATACCGCTCCGCGAAGTCCTCGCGGTCGCGCCGGTAGAGCTCGGCGTAGAGCCTGGCCAGGGGGCCGAACACCGGGTCGGCGCCGACGCGGGCCTCCTCCGCCGAGGCGAGGGCGAGCTGGGTGTCGAGGTAGGAGAGGTAGCGCTCCCCGAGGAGCTTGTCGCCGAGCATGGCCGCCAGGGTGGGCGACACCGCGAGGGTGAGGCGGAAGGGCACCATGTCGGCGTCGAGGCGCCCGAAGAGGCGGAGGAGGGGGAGGTAGGTCTCCGAGAGGGCCTCGAAGAGCCAGCGCTCCTCGAGGAAGCGCGGGTAGTCGGGACGGCGGACGAAGGGAAGGTGCGCGTTGAGCACCAGCGCGAGGTAGCCTTTCTCCATCTGTCGCACCTATCTTCGGGATGGCGCGGCGCGACGCGCCTGCTCGGGGGCCGCCTCGGGCCGCGGCTCGGCCGCGGCCTCCTCGAGCCGGTCGCTGAGGCGCTGGGGGTTGCCGCCCTCCCCCGCCTCGATGTGGAACTCCTCGAGCCCCGAGAGCCTGAGGAGGGCGAGGGCCCTGGCGTCGAGGGTCGAGGCGGGGGCGGCGAGGGCCTGCCGGGGCGCGGAGACCTCGTTGGAGCGGGCGAGGGTCCGGAAGCGGGAGCTCGCCCGCCGCGCGCAGAGATCGATCCTGAAGCGCACGCCGGGGCGCGGCAGGTTGATATACCACTGGATGTCGTCGTGGGAGACGGGGATGTCGAAAAACTCCCTCCGCCCCTCCTCGCCGTCGGTCTCGGTCACGCGGAGGAAGAGGGAGGCGGCGGATTCCTCGCCCGCGAGGGAGGCCCTCTCCGCGTCCGAGATGTCCCAGTACGCGAAGGCCCAGGAGGGATCGCGGACGAGGGCCCGGACCATGGTCTCGTTGTACCTGCGCTCGAGGGCCTGCGGCGCCTCGCGCTGCATGAAGGGCGCGTCCGGCTCGGAGCCCGAGTATTTCATCTCCTCGACGCGGAGGGCGTCGCCCCTCGCGGCGAGACGATCCTCGCTGTCCTCCTCGAGGGCCTCGAGGATCTCCTCGAGCACGAAGACGCGCTCGAGTCCCGAAGGGAGGTCGAGGCCCATCCGGTCCGCGAGGAGGTAGAGATCCTCCACCGAGAGGGACGCGAGCTTCTCTGAAGTCACGCGATCATTCTGGGAAAAGCGGCGAACACTTGTCAAGGGCGGAGGCGGAGGCCGCGGCCCTCATTCTCCGGCCGGGGGCGCGCCGGGGCCGCCCCCGCCGCCGCCCGCGGGCCCACCCCCCTCCGAGAGTGGCGGCTTGCGGCGCCGACGCCGTCGCTTGGGCCGGGGCCTGGGCTCGTCCTCGCGTTGCCCGACATCGTCGCCGGGGGCCGCCGTCGCGGGGATCGCGTCCGGGGCGGCCCGGCGGCCGCCCTCCTCGGCCGCGGGATGGGCCGCCCCGCGGCGGGGCCCCTGCCCCGCCCTGGCCGGCCCCCGCTCGGGCCCCGGCCTCCGCGGCCTCTGCAGGGGCGAAATACCCCGCTTCTTGAACAGCACGAGGACCGCGGCCTCGAGCTCGACGCGAGGCGGGTTGAGGGGGGAGAGGAAGAGCCGCGCCTCGTGGACGGCCTCGCGGTAGGCGTCGGGGGTGTCCGCGATGCGGCCCGGCTGCGCCTCGAGGTAGGGCTTCAGGTAATGCGCGAGGAGGAGGGAGAGCCGCTTCTCGCGGTCGGGCGCCGAGGCTTCCGCGTCGAGCTCGGCGAGGGCCGCGGAGAGCGCCGCCTGGTAGGCGCGATCCTCCCTCGCGAGCCTCGCGGCCTGTGGCGCGAAATGGCGCAGGAGGTCGAAGTCCGCGAGGGCCTCCACGATGGGCGCGGCGCGGCCGGAGGCGAGGATCTTGAGGAATTCCTCGGTCATCCTCGAGGAGCTCGCCTGGGAGAGGAGGACGGCGTCGCGCCTGATCGCGCGTCGGAGGCTCCAGGGGATCCGGAAGCCGGAGGCCGCGGCGTACTTCACGCAGCGGATCATCCGCACCGGGTCCTCCTTGAAGATGGTGTCGAGGGGGATGACGGGGACGATCTTCCTGGCCGCGATGTCCTTGAATCCCCCGACGTAGTCGACCAGCGTGGAGTCGTGCGGATCGTAGTAGAGGGCGTTCATGGAGAAGTCGCGCCGGAGCGCGTCCTCGTCGATCGTGCCGAACTCGTTGCCGACCGTGCCGTTCGCGATGGAGCGGAAGGTCGAGACCTCGTAGATCGTCGTCCCCGCGTAGACGTGGACCAGGCGGAAGCGGCGGCCGATCACGCGCGAGTTGCGGAAGATCCTCTTGATCCGCGCGGGCTGGGCGTCGGTGACGAGGTCGAAGTCCTTCGGCCTGCGCCCTATCAGGAGGTCGCGGACCGCCCCGCCGACGAGGTAGGACTCGTGGCCGTTCTCCCTGAGGCGGTCGAGGATGCGGAGCGCCTCGGGATCGATGAGCGCGGGGTCGATCCCGTGCTCGGCCTGGGTGTAGACGAGGGCCTTGGCCACCGGCCTCCCGTCCTCTGATCTGCGATATCGGATGAGCAAACTGGGCCTCGCCGGATTCGGGATATGGCCTATCCCGGAAGTCTCCCGACCTCCGGGAACTCCTCGATGAGGTAGCGGCGCAAGTATAGCGCGAAAGCGACGCCGGGGGTCAAGATCGCGCCGCTCCCCCCGCGGCCCTCCGCGCCTCGAGCCAATCGACGAGGTCCCGCGTCACCTCGTCGCGGTTCGTCTCGTTGAGGATCTCGTGGCGGGCGCCGGGATAGACCTTGAGCGTCACGTCGGCGAGGCCGAGCCCCCTGAGCCTCCCGGCCAAGGCGGCCGCGAAGCCCCTAGCCTGCCCGACCGGGTCCTTCTCCCCCGCCATCACGATGACGGGCAGGTCCCGGGGCACCGCGTCGAGGAGGCCTCCCTCGCGGTAGAGGGCCTCGAAGCCCCGGAGGAAATCGCGGTAGAAGCCGTTCGAGACGACGAAGCCGCAGAGGGGGTCGGCGACGTACTTGTCGACCTCGGCCGGATCCCGCGACAGCCAGTCGCACTTCGTCCGCGGCGCCTCGACCTCGTCGTTGAAGGCGCTGAAGGACATGGAGTCGAGGAGCTTGGCCGGGGCCTTCTGTCCCTTGAAGAGGCAACCGAGGCCGGCGATGAGGGTCGCCACCGGCTTGAGGGTTGGGGATGGAGGCTCGGGCGGCCCCGAGAGGGCGCAGCCCGCGAGCCCGTCGGCCCGCGCGTGGAGGCCGAGGTAGGTCTCCGACGCGACCGAGCCGAAGGAATGGCCGAGCAGGAACAGGGGCAGGCCGGGATGCGCGGCCTTGGCGGCGAGGGCGATCTCGTGGAGGTCTTCCGCCACCCGCCTGACCCCGTCGGAGTCGGCCAGCCAGCCGAGCTCCCCCTCCGAGGCGGTCTTGCCGTGGCCGCGATGGTCGGGCGCGTAGACCGCCCAGCCCGCGGCCGTGAGGGCCTCGGCCAGCCTGGCGTAGCGCGCCGCGTGCTCGGCCATGCCGTGGGCCACCAGGATCAGCGCGCGGGGAGCCGCGTCGGGAAGCCAACGATGGACATGGACGGCTTTCCCGTCGGAAGCCGCGTGGGTGAAATCGAGTTGTCTCATGGGTTCGCATTGTAAAGTCGCGCGTCCGCGACGGCAAGGAAGGGAGCCGGGGAAATCGCGTCCGGTGGCGGGCATTTCGCTCAAGTTCGGGGGGCGTCGTGCCGATAGGGAGGGGAAGGGGTATGGGCGGGGAAGCCGAGGTAGGCTCCTCCCCCTTCCCGGTAATTGTCGGCCGCCTCGAGCGGGGGTTTAGCGGAAAAGCGAGGGATCGCGCATTCCGCCGATTCCCGGGGCGTCCGGGTGAAAGGAGGCTGGTCGGGGGAAGAGACGTCGGGGGTCTTTTTCCGCGGCCACGCGGGCCCCGCGAAGGGGCGACGCGTCCGCGCAGGAACCGTCGGGGCAAGGATGCCCCGTGAATTGTCCAAGGAGGATACGCATGATCATCAATCACAATCTGAGCGCCATGTTCTCGGACCGCTCGCTCCGCAACACCAATCTCGGCATCGAGAAGGGCATGGAGAAGCTGGCCTCCGGCATGAGGATCAACCGCGCCGGCGACGACGCCTCCGGCCTCGCCGTGTCGGAGAAGATGCGCAGCCAGATCCGCGGCCTGGGCCAGGCCTCGCGGAACGCGGCGAACGGCATCTCCTTCATCCAGACCACCGAGGGCTACCTCCAGGAGAGCCAGGACATAATCCAGCGCCTCCGCGAGCTCTCCGTGCAGGCCTCGAACGGCGTCTACACCCAGGAAGACAGGATGCAGATCCAGGTCGAGGTCTCCCAGCTCGTGGACGAGATCGACCGCATCGCCAGCCACGCCCAGTTCAACGGCATGAACCTCCTGACCGGCCGCTTCGCCAAGGATGACGGCAACAACCTGGTCACCGGCTCCATGTGGTTCCACATCGGCGCGAACATGGACCAGCGCGAGCGGGTCTACATCGGGACCATGACCGCCAAGGCCCTCGGCGTCCGCAACGTGGGGAACGACGGCATCGTCACCCTCGACAACGCCGACTCGGCGAACCGGACCATCGGCGTCCTCGACGAGGCCCTCAAGAGGGTCAACAAGCAGCGCGCCGACCTCGGCGCCTACCAGAACAGGCTCGAGCACGCCGTCAGGGGCATCGACGTCGGCGCCGAGAACCTCCAGGCCGCCGAGAGCCGCATCCGCGACACCGACATGGCCGCGGAGATGGTGGAGTACACCAAGAACCGGATCCTGGCGCAGGCCGGCGGGGCGATGCTCGCGCAGGCCAACCAGAAGACCCAGCAGGTCTTGCAGCTGCTCCAGTAACGTAGTATCCTTACGGATGAGGACGGCCCTCGGGCCGCCCTCGTCCGTCGGTCTTTGAAAAAAACCCTCCCGCGCGCAAGAGGCGAGGAGAGCGCCCGTCAGAAGGGGCGCGCTCCTTGTCGCACGGGGACGAACGGACGGGAACGGCGCGATCGATAGTTCCCGCCCCCATCGGCGTGCGCGCAAGGCAACGAGGCGGCATGGAAGGCCGCCGCGAAACACCTCAAGGAGGGTCACATGATCATTAACCACAACATGAGCGCCATGTACTCCAATCGCACGCTCGGCAACACGGGGGTCGACATCTCGAAGAACATCGAGAAGCTTTCCTCCGGGCAGCGCATCAACCGGGCGGGCGACGACGCGTCGGGCCTCGCGGTCTCCGAAAAGCTCCGCAGCCAGATCCGCGGCCTCAACCAGGCCAACAGGAACATCGAGAACGGCATTTCCTTCATCCAGACTACGGAAGGCTATCTCCAGGAGACCCAGGACATTCTCCACCGCATGCGCGAGCTCGCGGTGCAAGGCGCGAACGGGGTGTACACGGCCGAGGACCGCATGCAGATCCAGGTCGAGGTGTCGCAGCTCGTCGATGAGATCAACAGGATCGCGTCCCACGCGCAGTTCAACGGAATGAATATCCTGACCGGCCGCTTCGCCAAGGGCGGTACCCAGGTCATGCAGTTCCAGGTCGGCGCGAACATGGACCAGTCCAAGCAGGTCTTCATCGGCACCATGACCGCCGAGGCCCTCGGGCTCAAGGGCGCGCAGGGCACCACCGACATGATCTCCATCGACGACCCGACCAAGGCGAACCAGGCCATCGGCAAGCTCGACACGGCCCTCAAGGTGGTCAACAAGCAGCGCGCCGACCTCGGCGCCTACCAGAACCGCTTCGAGACCGCCGCCAAGGGCGTCGCCGTGGCTTCCGAGAACCTGCAGGCCGCAGAGTCGAGGATCCGCGACACCGACATGGCCAGCGAGATGGTGAACTACGTGAAGAACCAGATCCTGGACCGCGCCGGCGGAGCGATGCTCGCCCAGGCCAACACCCGCGCTCAGAACGTAATGCAGCTTCTAGGCTGACGGAACTCCGTTCAAAGGGGTAAAGGAGAGACTTCTGGACGTCTTCTTTCCGAATTCCCCGTGACGATCAGGCGGGGGGGGATCGCGCCCCTCCCCCGCTTTTCTTGAAAACCCTGTCGGAGGCTCATCATGGCTCTCGACGTATCGCACATAACCTCAGTCCCGACGCCCGCGGAGGGCGCCCGCCTGCCCGGATCCGCGGAATCGCGCCCGGCTCCGGAGAAGAAGGCCGCCCCTCTCACCCCGGCCCAGCTCGACGGGCTCATGTACGACCTGCAGCGCGTGAGCGCCACCTTCAACAGGCGCCTCGCCTTCAGCGTCAACGAGAAGCTCGGCCAGGTCGTCGTCAAGGTGATCGACACCGACACCGATAAAGTGATCAAGGAGATCCCGCCCGCGGAGCTCCAGCACGTCTACGAGCGCATCCGCGAGGTGATCGGCCTCCTCCTCGACGAGCAGGCGTAGGCGGCCTCGGCGGGGCGGCTCGGGCACGGGACGCCTCGCGGGCGGCCTCCCCTAGGGGCGCTAATGTCGGATCTCTCGATTCCCGGCGTCGGAAACAGCAAGTACGGCACCGAGAAGATCATCGAAGGACTCATGAAGCTCGAGCGCGTTCCGCGGGACAAGGCCGCGGAGCGCGTGAAGGCGCTCGAGACGCAGAAGTCGGCCTGGCTCGAGGTGGGCCAGCGACTCGTATCGCTCCGCGACGGGGCGAGGAACCTCTACTCCTTCCGCAATCCCTTCAATGAACGGACCGCGACCTCGTCGAACGAGGACGCCCTCACCGCCACCGCCACGCGCGAGGCCCTCGAGCAGACGAGGACCGTCTCGATAGAGAGGCCCGCGGCGGCCGACCGCTTCCTCTCGGCGGAACTTCCCAAGGACTACAAGGTCCCCGCCGGCACCTATTCCTTCGGCGTCGGGGACAAGACCGTCGAGTTGCGCTACGGCGGCGGGAGCCTCCAGGACTTCGCGGACGCCCTGACCCGCAAGGGCGGGAGCCTGCTCCGCGCCCAGGTCGTGGCGGTCAAGACCGACACGAAGTCCCTCGTCGTCGAATCCCTGAAGACGGGGGCGGCGAACCGGCTCACCTTCTCGGGCGACGCGGAGAAGCTCGCCCTCGACGCGGGGCTCGTCGAGAAGGTCTCCTCGTCGAGGCGCGACTTCGACCTCTCCAAGCCCCTCCCCTGGGAGAAACCCCTCGACCGCAGCCTCGTGGACTCAGGCTCCCCCGGAGTCCTGGCCCTCTCCTCGGGCCCCTCCCCGGCCGAGGCCAAGCTCGCCCTCCCCTCCCCGGTCAAGT
Organism: uncultured Treponemataceae bacterium; assembly: GCA_964399065.1. Classification (GTDB taxonomy): domain Bacteria; phylum Spirochaetota; class Spirochaetia; order Treponematales; family Rectinemataceae; genus JAKLFE01. The sequence goes on from CAYNPQ010000001.1 coordinate 96,599, forward strand.
CGGCCGGGATGGTCCTCGAGCTGAAGTACCGCCTCGTCTCCCTGCCACAGGCCCCCGAGCCCGCGCCGCCACCCGGACCGAGCATCGGCCCGACCGGCTCCGCGACCTACGAGGGCATCACCGTGACCGGCGCTCCCTCGGCGACCGGCCTGCCCGAATGGGCGCCCCCTCCCCGGCCCCCCCGCGTCGAGGACCGGTCAATGGCGAGCCTCGTCGCGCCGGACGGGAAGGCCGTCGCCCTCCCGGAGCTGCAGGACGGGGAGCAGGTCCTGACCGCGCGACTCGGGGACTACCTGCCCGAGCTCTCGGCCCTCGGCCTCCGCGTGCGCGACACGACGCGGCGGCTCGAGCTCCTCGGGGCGAGGGTCTACGACCCGGCCGAGAGCGGGGGCTTCCGGCCCGTCCGCCCCGTGTCGACGGCGCAGGACGCTTCCTTCTCCGTCGACGGCATCAAGGCGACCCGCCCCTCGAACGAGGTCTCGGACATCGTCCCCGGGGTGACCCTCAACCTGAGGGCGGCGACCGAGAAGCCCGCCAAGCTCAAGGTCGAGCCCAACCGCGACTCGGCCAAGGAAGCGATCATCAAGCTCGTCGGCACCTACAACCGCGCGATGGCCGACATCAACATCCTCACCCGCGCCGACGAGGCCATCCTGTCCGAGCTCGACTACCTGAGCGACGAGGAGCGGAAGACGGCCAAGGAGCGGCTCGGCCTCCTCCAGGGCGACTCGACCCTCTCCCTTTTGCGGAACTCGCTCCAGCGCGCCATGACCGAGCCCTACGAGACGAAGGACGGGCGGGACATGGCCCTCGTCTCCCAACTCGGCATCGCCTCGAACGCCCTGGCTCCCGGCGCCTCGGGGGGCTTCGACCGGACCAAGATGCGCGGCTACCTCGAGATCGACGAGGAGGCCCTGAAGAAGGCCCTCTCCGAGCGCTTCGAGGCGGTCAAGCAGCTCTTCGGCAACGACACGGACGGCGACCTCGTCGTGAACGCGGGGATCGGCTACGCCCTCGACGCGGCGCTCAAGCCCTACGTCGAGACCGGAGGCATCCTCTCGGTCAAGACGGGCACCATCGACGCGCAGAGGACGAGGGAGAAGAGCGCGATCGAGACCATGGACCGCCAGCTCGCCCTCAAGGAGGCCGAGCTCAAGAGAAAGTACGGCGCGATGGAGGGCGCCCTCAACCGGATGGAGGGCACCGCCGGCTCGATAGACAATTTCAACAAGCAGCAAAGCGGCCAGTGAGCCGGAGAGCGAGGAAGGCAGCATGGAAATCCTGGTGAACGGCGACGCCCTGGCGGTGGAGGCCGGGCCCGGCGCGACCCTGGGCGAGGTACTGGCGGCGGCGGACGAGCTCGTCGACAAGTCCGGCTCGATCATCATCGGCATCAAGATAGACGGCGTCGACCTGGGCGCCGAGGACTACGGCGAGGAGGCGAAGAGGCCGGCCGACGGCATCGCCTCCATCGAGATCGTCGCCGAGAGCGCGCGCGAGGTGCGGATCCGCACCATGCAGACCCTGCTCGAGCTCGTCGCCCTGGCCGGCCGCGCCGCCGAGGGCGAGGAGGCGGGCGCCGGGGATTGGCGGGCCCTCAGGGAGGGCGCGACCGACATCAGGGACGCCTTCGGCGGCCTCTTCTCCGCCGACGAACTCTCCTTCGTGCGCCTGATCGCCGACGAGCTCGCCGCGGCCGGGGACGCGCCCGACGCGGCCGCGCGCGCCCTCGTCGCGGCCCAGGCAGGCAAGGTTGCCTCGGTCTTCGGCGAGCGGCTCGCCGAGCTCCGGGATCCGGCCTCGGAGATGAAGGCCGCGTCCGCCCTCTTCGAATCGAGGGCCCAGGAGCTGGCCGACCTTCCCGTGCTCCTCCAGACGGGCAAGGAGGACCGGGCCATGAAGACGGTCCTGTTCTTCATCGAGGTCTTCAACAAGGTCATCCGCCTCATGCCCGAGCTCGGGCACGCGGGGGTCGACGCCTCCGCCGTCCGGATCGAGGGCAAGGGAGTCGCCGAGTTCTACGGCGAGTTCAACGGCGTCCTCAGGGAGCTGACCGGCGCCTTCGAGCACAAGGACGCGGTCCTGATCGGCGACCTGGCGGAGTACGAGATACTGCCCCGCATGCGCGGATTCTTCGCCGCGATCAAGGAGGCGTTGCCGGCATGACCCTCGACAATCTCGTCCTGGCGCAGGCCTACTGGAAGCGGGAGAATCCTGTCGAGAACGACGTCGTATTCGTCGTCATCGGCATGCTGATCGCCGTCCTCGTGGTCTACGCGATGATCAAGAGCGGGGTCGGCGGCCTCGGGGGCGGGCCGAAGCGCTTCTCGCGCGCGGCCTTCCGCAGGGCGGGGCGCGGCGCCGGCCTCGGGGAGCAGGACATCCGCTTCCTCGAGGACTACGCCAAGGCCCTCGGCCTCGTCGACCCCGAGTTCGCCTTCCGCAACCCGGCCCGCCTCGACTCGTTCTTCAAGAGCGTGTATCGAGCCATCGACAAGAACTCCGAGTCGGAGTCGGACGCCGAGGAGCGCCGGGCCCGGCTCTTCGCGGCGCGCGAGGCCCTCACGCGGAGCGCGGCGGCGGGCAAGCGCGTGACGAGCACGAGGCAGCTCGGCCGCGGGATCCCCATCACCTTCATAGCCCCGGGCGAGGAGTCCTACCCGACGATCGTCATCGCGGTCGAGGCGGAGGGGCTGGCCCTCGAGCCGGTCCGGGACGCCTACGGCGAGCCGCTCCGCTTCCGCAAGGGCACGAAGCTGAGCTGCTACTTCTACTCCGAGGCCCACCAAGGCTATCGCTTCGAGGCGAGGCTGGCCGGCTGGGACCGCATCGGCAGCAAGGAGGTGATGGTCCTGACCCACAGCGACTCGGTGTCCGCCCTCCCCGCGCGCTCCCACGCCCGCCGGGAGACCAAGGCCCCCTGCACCTTCTACCGGGTCATCGTCACCGAGAGGACGGTCAAGGGCAAGAAGCAGCGGGATGCGAAGGTCCAGGGCATCCCCTTCCCGGGGACGATCGTCGACATCTCCGCCGGGGGGCTCGGGATCCAGAGCGCCAACGCCCTCGACGCGGGCGAGTACCTCAAGATCGAGTTCAATCCCGACGGACGCCCCCAATCCGCCTTCGCCAAGGTGATCAGGATGAACCGGCACAAGAACATCGGCGGCACCATGCACGTCCAGTTCGTCCGGATCTCGCAGCGGAGCCTCAACGCCATCCTCTCCTTCGTGTACGGGTACGGGGAGTAGGAGAGCGCCTCCGGTCTCCTTGACGAGGGCGAGCCGCGCTCCCTACTATATGGCGATGAGAGTCCTCGAGCTGCGCGAGCTCACCCGGCGGGAGACACCGATCCACTACATCCGGGAATACACCGCCGTGGCCTCCCTCGAGGCGCCGGGCGGGCTGCGGAGAGAGGTTTCCGTCGCCTTCACCCTGGAGCAGAAGCCCCTCGGCCCGCCCGACATCTCGGTCAGGGTCCTCGACCCGATCGACTGGCCCCTCCTCCCCGTCGTGCGCGCGCTCCGCGAGCGCCTGGCCCTCCTCGACCGGGAAGGGCGGCTCACCTGAAGGAACTCGTCCTGGGCGACGCCCTGAGCACCGAGGAGTTCGGCGAGCGCATAGGCCGCGGCCTCCGCGGCGGCACCGTCATCGCCTGCCGCGGCCCCCTGGGCGCGGGCAAGACCACCATGGCCAAGGGGCTCGCGCGCGGCCTCGGCGTCGAGGAGAACGTCACGAGCCCGACCTTCACGATCGTGTCCGAGTACGAGGGGCGCCTCAGGCTCCACCACGTCGACGCCTACCGCCTCGACGGCCCCGAGGACTTCGAGGCCATCGGCGGCGAGGAGCTCCTCGCCGACCCGGGCGGGGTTTGCCTCGTCGAGTGGAGCGAACGGATCGAGGCGGCCCTGCCCGAATCGGCCGCGGTGATAGAGCTCTCGGTGCGGCCCGACGGCGGCCGCCTGGCGAGGGTGAGGGGCGAGGCCCTGGAGGCCCTCCTGCCATGAACGTCCTCGCGATCGAATCCTCCACGGACATCCTCTCGGTGGCGGTCTCCTCCGCGCGGGGCAGGGCCGAGGCGGCGGTGGACGCCGGGCTCCGCCACGCCGAGGCGCTGATGGACCTCGTCGATTCCTGCATGGCGAGGGTCGGCCTCGCGCCGCGCGAGCTGAAGCTCGTGGCCTGCGCCCGCGGCCCCGGCTCCTTCACGGGGCTGCGCATCGGCATGGCCACCGCGAAAGGCATGTCCGCGGGCCTCGGGATCCCCTGGAAGTCCGTCCCGACCCTCGACTGCCTCGCCTGGGGCCACGAATGCTTTCCCGGGGCCGTCGCGCCCCTCATCGACGGCCGGAAGGGCCGCGTATACTCGGCCGTCTACCTGCGCGGCGAACGCCGGGGCGGCTGGCTCGACGTTCCCCTTGCGGAGCTCGCCGCCCTGCTCGATACTTACCCCGAGGCCATCGTCACGGGCCCCGACGCCGAGCTCTTCTCGCCCTTCGCGGAGGAGCGGCCGGGCTTCCGGGTCGACGTCAGGGCGCGTGCCCCGGCCGCGCGCGCCCTCGCCGCCCTCGCGGAGGAGGCCTTCCTGCGGGAGGGGCCGTCGCCCGACGACGAGGGCCCGCTCTACCTGAGGCCGAGCGAGGCGGAGGAAGCCGAGGCGGCGAGGGCGGCAGGCCCCGCGGGCGGCGGAAGGGCGCAAGGTCGATGAATTCCCCCGAGGACCGGGAAGGCAAGGGCGAGGTCGAGGAGCTCGAGGAGCTGGAGCCCCTCGAGGAGCTCGAGGAGCTCGAGAGCGACGTCAACGCCCTCCCCGCCGATTCGATACTCCTCTCCGACCGCGGCGCCAGGAGCGTAGCGCGCAGCTACGAATCCATACCCGAGCCCCTCGCTCTCCTCGACGATTCCCTCGGCTTCATCTACCGGAACCGGTCCTTCGAGGACCTGATCAAGGCCTTCGGCTATCCCGAGAGCTCCTCCTTCCTCGGCACCCTCGCGAAGGCCATCGACAAGGATACGGCGCGCTCGATCTACACGAGCATCGGCGAGGCGAGGCAGGGCCACTCCTGGAAGGGCACGATCGCGCACAAGGCCAAGGACGCCGCGGGCGTCATCACGAAGGTGCACATCTTCCCGCTCTGGCCCGGCGAGGAGTCGGAGGGCCGGCCGCCGGCCTATTCCGTCTACCTCGACGACGTGACCGAGGAGAACCGCAAGTTCCTCAAGGACATGTTCTCCTCCCTCCTCGAGGCCTCGAAGCTCAAGGACAACGACACGGGGAAGCACATCGAGCGCGTGAACCTCTACGCGAGCCTCCTCGCCGTGGAGATGTTCGACGACCCCCGCTGGCCCGAGGTGGACAAGGATTTCGTGGACGGCATCGGCTTCCTCGCCGCGATGCACGACGTCGGCAAGATCGGCACTCCCGACGACATCCTCAACAAGGAGGGGCCGCTCAACGAGTTCGAGTGGGGCATCATGAAGGAGCACACCAAGAACGGCGCCTTCATCCTGTCGAGCTACCCTAACCCGATGGCCAAGGAGATATCCCTCTCGCACCACGAGTGGTGGAACGGCTCGGGATATCCCTACAACCTCGAGGGGGTCATGATCCCCCTGTCGGCGAGGATCGTCACGATCGCGGACGTCTACGACGCCCTGCGCATGCGGCGCAGCTACAAGCCCGCCTATCCCCACGACGTCGCCGTCCAGAAGATGCGTCAGGAGCGGGGCGTGCACTTCGACCCCGACCTCGTGGACGTCATGGTCCGGATCGAGGACTCCTTCGAGAAGGTCTTCGCCGAGCACGCGGATTGAGCCCGGCGCCGGGGACGACTATCCGTCCCCGCGCCGGAGCGTCGGTTTCGCCTAACGCAGGGCTTTGTAGAAGGCGCGCCGGCGCTTGTGCTGCCGCTTCTCGTAGTCCTTCCAGAGCCCCTGCACCTCGATGTTCGTCTCGAGCTCGACGTTGGTCTCCGCGTCCTCGATGCCGGCCTCGATGGCAGAGGCGTTGATCGCCCCCATGAGGAGCGCGATGACGCCGCGGGCCTGGTACTCGGGCCTGACCGCCACGAGATACATGTCGAGGGTCCGGGGGCGCTTCAGGGCGCGAAGGATGTGGTACCAGCCGAGGGGGAAGAGACGCCCACGGGCCTTCTGGACCGCGCGCGAGAGGCTCGGCATCGAGATGCCGAAGCCGACGAGGCGCTCCTCGGCGTCGACGATCACCTTCGTGAAGCGAGGGTCGACGAAGCCGAGGTAGGTCTTGATGTAGTAGCGCACCTGCTCCTCGGTGAGCGGCACGGTCGCGTAGAGGTGGTTGTAGGTCTCGTCGATGAGCTTGAAGATCTCGTCGCCGTACTTCGCGACGATCTCCTTCTTGTTCTTCCACTCGAAGATGCGGACGCCGGTGCGCTTGGAGATGAGCTCCTGGACCCTGCGGACCTTCTCCGGGATCTCCTTGGGCGTGGCGATGTTGTACTCGAGCCAGTCCACGTCCTTGGCGTAGCCGAGCTCCGCGAGGAGCTTCGGGTAGTAGGGCTTGTTGTAGTTCGTCGCGTAGGTGCCGAGCTCCTCGAAGCCCTCGATCAGCATGCCCTCGCGGTCCATGTCGGTGAAGCCCAGGGGCCCGTGGATGCCGTCGAGGCCCTTGGCCCTCGCCCAGTCCTCGACCGTCCTCATGAGGGCGGCCAGGACCTCGCGGTCCTCGATGAATTCGAGCCAGCCGAAGCGCGCGCGCTTCTGGCCCCACTTTTCGATGTAGCGGCGGTTGACGATGCCCGCGACGCGCCCGACAGCCTTCCCGTCCCGGTAGGCCATCCAGAGCTCGGCCTCGCAGTAGGCGAAGGCGGGGTTCTTGTCAGGGCTCAGGGTCCCCATGTCGTCCATGTCGAGGGGCGGGACCCAATGGGGATCGTCCTTGTATATCGAATAGGGGAAGCGGACGAAGGCCTTGAGGCCCTTCCGGCCCTCGACCTTGCGGATCTCGACGGGCATCGGCTACTCCTTGGCCGCCTGCTCGGAAGGAGCCTCGCCCTTCCATTCGGCGATGAAATGCTCGAAAGCCGCGATCGTTGCCCCGAGGATGAGGTCCTGGAGGTCGCCGCGGCCGAGCTGGTCGTTGCCCTCCTGGACGTACAGGTGCCTGAGCGTGCCCTCGGCGTCCGCGATGGAGAAGCCCGGATCGCGCCCCCTCCGGGCCTCGAGGCCCGCCAGGGTGGAATCGAAGACCTCGCCGTACTTCTCGTCTCGCCAGCCGTCAGTGATCACCTTCGGGAATCTCGCTTTCGGGAAGGGAGTATAACGATGGGGGGCGGCACTGTAAACCGCGGCCGCCGATAAAAAAGCCCGGTAATTCCTTACCGGGCTTTCGTGGTAGCGGGAGGGGGGATTGAACCCTCGACCCAGCGGATATGAGCCGCTTGCTCTGCCATCTGAGCTATCCCGCCACGGGATGCGGGAATGTTTATACAGGCTGGGACCGGCCTTCGTCAATACCTCGCGTCAGGCTCCCCCGTCGGGCCGGCGCCCGAAGATGCGGTCGATGGCCTCCTCGATGCTCTGCGCCGCGCGCTCCGCGGAGGAGTCGCCGCCGGCCGCCCCGCCCTCGGCGCGGCCTTCCCCTGGCCTGCGACCGGCCTCCCGCTGCCCGAACAGGCCGTTCAGCGCGTCCATGACCTTGCCGGCGGCCTGCGAGAGGGGGTCCTGCGAGGCGGAGAATTCGGCCGAGTAGGCCTCGCCCGCGCTCTTGAAGTCCCTGGACGGGTCGCGCTCGCCCTCGGCGCCGCGCTTCGGGTAGTCGCCGGCGAGGATGGCGGCGAAGGCGGGGCTCTTCTCCCACTCCTGGAGGGCGGTCATCCGCGAGACGGGGAAGGGATGGGTCTCGTCCATGAGGTCGAGGAATTTGAAGAGGGAGTCGAGGCCCTCCCTCGACGCGTCGTAGTCGCGGGCCTGGCGGAAGAACTCGTTGAGGTCCATCTGGCCGATGCGGGGCCCGGCGGCGCTCTTCATGAGGCAACGGAAGACCAGGGGCGCGTCCTGGACGGCGAGGAGGGCCGCGCGGTCGGCCGAGAGCTCGCTCTTCCGGTCCCACTCCTTGAGCGCGGCCGAGGCGGCCGCCACGGCCGCCCCCGCGAGGGGCAGGCCTCCGGCGAGCATGGCCGAGGCCTGGATGAGGAGGGAGAGCAGGGTCTTGTAGACGGCGTGGCCGGAGAGGACGTGGCCGAGCTCGTGGGCCAGGACGCAGCCGAGCTCCTCCTCGTCCCAGAGGTCGAGGGCCCCGCTCGACAGGACGATGAAGGGCCTGTCGACGCCGAGGGTCCGGGCGTCGGGGGCCGGGTCGAGCCGGATGTAGAGCTCGGGCAGTGGCGAGAGGTCGAGGCGCCCGGCCATGCTCTTCATGACGGCGTGGATCGAGGCGAACTGGCCCTCGTTGGCCCGGGCCGAGTTGGCGAGGGCGGCGAGGCGCATGGAGCGCTCGGTCGTGGAGCCGACGACCCGGCGAAGGAGCTCGCCGGCCAGGGGGAGGGAGGAGAAGGCCGCGAGGGCCGCGCGGTCCGCGGGGTGCTCCCAGGCGCTCGGGCTGATGCCGGGAAAGCTGCGTATCCGTTCCATGGCATACAGTATATCATGCGGCATGGTCTGCAGGCTCTGCGGAGAGCGAAAAACCCGCGCGCTGGGCATCGAGGGTCTCGAGTACGGCGACTGTCCCCGTTGCGGCTACATAGGCCTCGCGCGGCGCTCCTTCCCGAGCCGAGAGGCCGAAGAGGCCCGCTACCGCCTGCACCGCAACGACCCGGGTGAGCCCGGCTACCGCGCCTACCTGTCGTCCTTCGTCGACTCGGCCCTGGCCTCCTTCCTCGCGGCCGGCGCCTCGATCCTCGACTTCGGATCCGGCCCGGAACCCGCCCTCGCGGAGCTCCTCGAGGCCCGTGGCTACAGGAGCCGGGCCTACGATCCCTTCTTCGCCCCCTCGAGGTCCTGGCGCGGTGAGGAATGGGACGCGATCGCCCTCCATGAGGTCGCGGAACACCTCCGCGAGCCGGCGCGGAGCCTGCGCTACCTCGCCGGCCGCCTGGCGCCGGGGGGCATCCTCGCCCTGAGGACGCGATTCGCGCCCGATGTGGAGAGCGCCTTCGCGCCATGGTGGTATCGGCGCGACTCGACCCACCTCGGCTTCTGGCGGAACGAGTCCTTCTCTTTCCTGGCCGCGGATCTGGATCTCGACCTCGTGCTCCTCCGCGAGCCCGACCTGGCGGTCCTGCGGAGCCGCAGGACGAAATAGTAACTTTACATGTTCATCGAAAATGTCGTATCATCCCGCAACCGGCGGCCGGCGGATCGGCTCTATGTAAACGAAAAAGGGGAAGCCAGGAGATGATTCGACGTACCATCGCGTTCAAGATCCTCAACATCTATTCGACGATCTGGATGCGCGCCAAGGCGAGGGTCGAGGTCAAGGGCATCGAGAACCTTCCCCCGCGACGCCCGGGCGAGCGCCGCGTCTACCTCCTCCTCAACCACTCGACCACCTACGACGTGGTCGCCCTCATGCACGTCTCGAAGGAGCCCTTCGTCGTCATGATGGATCGCGGCGCCTTCACCTTCCCGATCATCCGCCACATCCTCTCCTGGGCGGGCTTCGTGCCCCTGGACAAGGACGATTCCGCGCCGGCCGTCGAGGCCTGCGTCGACGCGGTCTCGGAGGGCAGGCCCCTCCTCATCTCCCTCCACGACGGGGACTCCACCATCGGCAACTGGGGCAGGCCCCGGACGGGCGGCATCAGGATCGCGCACCGCACCGGCGCGACGGTCTACCCGATCTTCCTCAAGGTCGAGGATGACCGGATCCGCCACCTCAGCTTCAAGGGCGTCAACGGCACCGAGTATCCCTACACCACCTTCAAGGACACCTTCTACTTCATCGAGTTCCTGCCGCCGGTCCGCCTGGACTCCCTGCCCGCCGACTCGGGCTACAAGGAGTACCGCGAGGTGGCGGACCGGATGAACGAGCTCGCCGACGGGGTCAAGGCGGGCTACGAGGCCTTCCTCGCCGAGAACCGCGCCCGCTTCGCGCCGGTCCGCCGCCGAGGCGGCACGCGGACCCGCGTGGCCTGGTAGCGCCGCCCGCCCTATTCCGCATAACGCGCCGGGCGCTACCCCTTTCTTGCCGCCTCCCCGAAACGCCTGCATTCGCGTATCGCGTCCTCGAGGGAGGCGCGCGGCTCGTAGCCGAGCTCGGCGCGGGCCTTCGCCGAGCTGCAGACGTTCCGCACCGCGCCCGCGCGCGCCACGGCGGCGGCGAGGCCCATTCCCGGCGCGAGGCGCTCCGCGGCCGCGCCCGCGCCCACGGCGAGGGCGCGCGGCACGACGAGCGGCTTCCCGATGCCCCTGCCGCCCGACTCGCGCGCGACCTTCCCGACGAGCTCCATGAATTCCCGGTAGCCGAGGTTGTGCCCGTCGCGCCCCGAGACGACGTAGCCCTCCCCCGCCCTGCCCCGCTCGAGGGCCAGGGCCGCGCCCCGCGCGAAGTCGCGCGAGTCGACGAAGGAGCTCGCGCCCGCGAAGGTCAGGCGGAGCCGTCCCTCCCAGACGCCGTCCACGAGCGCGGTGATCGAGCGGTGGATGTCGCCGGGGCCCACTGCCGTGCCCGGGAAGACCGAGACGAGGGGGAGGCCGCGCTCTTTCGCATAACGCTTCGCGAGCTCCCAGGCCGCGAGCTTCGCGTCGAAGTAGGCCACGCTCGAGCGGCGCAGGAAGGCGTAATCGCCACGCGAGGAGCTCTCGACGGCCTCGAGGGCCGCGGCGGGCGAGGCGAAGGCGCAGGGGAAGCCGGGGATGCCGTAGGGAGAGCCGCCCTCGTCGGCGAGCGAGCCGGGCTCCGGCTCGCCGAGGACGTTGATAGAGGATAGGGCGAGCACGCGGCCCACGCCGGCCGCGAGGACGGCTTCGAAGAGGCGCATCGTCCCGAGGACGTCCGCGTCCCAGACGGCCCGCTTCGCGGCCGCGCGGAAGTCGACCTTGCCGGCGAAGTGCGCCACCGCGTCGAGGCCCTTGAAGGCCCTCGCCATGGCCTCGGGATCCAGGACGTCGAGCTCCTCGATCCGGACGGCGCGGGGATCGAAGAGGGGATTGGACCTCGTGCGCGAGGCGTAGGCGAAGATCTCGCAGCCGCCCCGAGCGAGGAGCTCGGCCACGAAATTCGCGCCGAGGAAACCGAAGGCGCCGGTGACGCCGATCTTCATGGGGACCTCCGCGGCCCGCCCGTGGACGAAGGCGGCCCGGCCGTATAGGATACTCGCCGTCGGGGCGGGGGGCAATGGCCGCGCGCTTTCATTCAGCCCACGACCGCAGGCAAGGGAGGATCGACGTGAACATACTCGTGACCGGCTCCACCGGCTTCGTCGGCAGGCTCCTCGTCGCCCGTCTCCTCGAGACGAGGCCGGGCGACCGCGTCGCGGCCTTCCTCATGCCTTCCGAGCCCGTGCCCGAATCCTTCGGAGACCGCGTCGAGGTGCTGCGCGGCGACCTCCGCGACCCCGCCTCGGTCAAGGCCGCGATCGCCGGCCGCGACCTCGTCTTCCACGTCGCGGGCTACATCTCCTACTGGCGGCTCGACCTCGACACCATGAAGGCGGTCAACGTCGAGGGCGTCCGCGCGGTGGTCGAGGCCTGCCTCGAGTCGCGGGTCCGGAGGCTCGTGCACGTCTCCTCGGTTGGCGCGATCGGCTTCAGGCCCGACGGGAGCCTCGCCGACGAGGGCGAGGGCTTCAACTGGCCGGAGGACTTCGGCTACATGACGACGAAGCGCGACGGGCAGCGCATCGTCGAGGCGGCGGTCCGCGACCGCGGCCTCGACGCGGTGATCGTGAACCCCGCCTCGATCATGGGTCCCGGCGACCCGGGCGCGCTCACCGCCCACAACCGGCTCTACGGGGACATGTACCGCAAACCCTTCTTCTTCGGCACCTTCGCGGGCGGGCTCGCGGTGGTCGACGTGCGCGACCTCGTCGAGGTGATCCTCGCCGCGGCCGGGCGAGGGCGGAAGGGCGAGTCCTACCTGGCGGTGGGCGCCAACGTGCCCTACGCGCGGGTGCTCGAGCTCATGGCCGCGGAGGCGGGCAGGCGCTTCGTGCCCTTCGCGGTGCCGCCCGCCCTCCTGACCTTCGCGGGCCGCGTCGCCGAGCTCGCCTCGCTCGCGACGCGCAGGCGGCCCCTGATAACGGCCGCCTACGGCAGGCTCTCCGGCTGGACCGCCTACTACTCGGCAGAGAAGAGCCGGCGCGAGCTCGGCGCGTCGTACCGCCCCCTCGAGGAGACGATACGCGACGCCTGCCGCTTCTACGAGCGGACCTTCCTGGGAAAGGCGCGTTAGGCGACGCTATCGCGCCACGCGCCGCATTCCGCGCGCCGCGGCGAACCGCTTCACAGCCAGCCCTGGGCCTCGTACCAGGCCGCCGTCTCGGCCATCGCGTCGGCGGTCGCAGCGACCGGCGAGAAGCCGATCAGCCGCTCCGCCTTGGCGGTCGAGACGATCCAGCAGGGCTGCCGCATCTCGAGGATCTTGTTCCGCGTCACGAGGGGCGGCTTGCGGAGGAAGGGCGTCGCGATCGCCGAGAAGAAGGCGACGACGGCGACGACCCACTCGGGGATCCGGATCCGGAGCGTACGCCTGCCCATGGCGCGCTCGATCATGGCGGAGAGCTCGTCCCAGTCGGCCGTGCCCCCGTCCGCGACGAAGAAGGCCTGGCCGTAGGCCGCGGGGTTCAGGACGCAGGACACGATGGCCCGCGCGAGGGTCTTCACGTAGACGAGGGAGAGGACGTTGCGCGGACCGATGATGAGGCGCAGGCCGCGCTTCACGAGCCTGAAGTACTGGAGGAAATCCCGGTCGCGCGGGCCGTAAACCCCGGGCGCCCTGATGAAGGTGCTCTCGATCCGGCCCGCGTAGCCCGCGAGGACGTCCTCGAGGGCGGCCTTGCTGCGGCCGTAGGGCGTCAGCGGCCTGCGCGGGGCCTCCTCGTCGATGCAGGAGCCGTCGGGGGCGCTCGGCCCGACGGCGGCGAGGGAGCTCATCGCGACGATGTGGCGCGGCGGCGAGGGCAGGGCGAGGGCCGCCTCGGCGAGGTTGGCGGCTCCGTCCGCGTTGACGGCCATGAACTCGGCCTCGGTCTTGGCCCGGGTGAGGCCGGCGAGGTGGATGATCGCGTCCGCCCCCTCGAGGAAGGGGCCGAGGCTCTGTCGGTCGAGGACGCTGCCCTCGAAGAGGCGGACATCCTTGCCCGCCAGCCAGCCCGGTCCCTCGCTCGGCAGGACGAGGCAGGAGACCTCGTGGCCCCGCTCGAGGAGGAGCTCGACGACATGGCTGCCGATGAAGCCCGTCCCTCCGGTCACCGCTATTCGCATAGGCCCTCCTGTTCCAACGGACGCTCGGACGTGATAGTATCGGTTTACGAGTCGGCGGGGCAATACGGCCGCCATGACCGCATCGAGGAGCCCTTCTTGAAGCTCGACGACCTTCGGCCTTGGGCCAAGCCGGCCGCCTACCTCTCCCTCGCATCCATATCCTGCTTCCTGTTCACGGCCTACGTCCCCCCCCTGCTCGATCCCGCCCTGGCGGCGCGGATCCCCCTCATCGGCTCGCTGCAGGGCGAGGCGGCCGGCTACTGGATGCGCTTCGCCCTCTCCTTCCTCCTCCTCGGCCTCGCGCCCCTGGTCACGGCCCTCGCCTTCGGGGACCGCCCCTCCGCCCTGGGACTCCGCTTCGACGCGCCGATCCTGCGTTCTCCCCTGTACTGGTGCGCCCTGCCCGTCGCGGTCGCCGTCGGCGCGATAGGCGCCCTCTCCCCGGACCTCGGCTCCTACTATCCCTACTCGCGCGACCTCGTCGCGCGGACGGCGGCAGGGGGAGCCCTCCCCTTCCTCGGCCACTTCGCCGCGTACTTCTTCCTGTACTACCTGCCCTGGGAACTCTTCTTCAGGGGCTTCCTCGTCCTCGGCCTCGCGAGGGCGATCGAGCCGGGAGCCGGACGGGCGGTCCGCCCCGAGACGGGCACCACGACGGGCGGGACGGCCGCGGGCGGCGGCGCGGCCGCCGTCGCGGCCCTCGTGCTCTTCCAGACCATGCCTTCCACGATGCTCCATGTCGGGCACCCGATGTCGGAGCTCTTCAGCGCGGTGATAGCCGGGCTCGGCTTCGGCTACCTCGCCTGGAAGACGAAGTCGATCGTGCCCGGCCTCCTCCTCCACGCCGCCATCGGCCTGGGCACCGACGGCCTCATCGTCCTCCGCGGGATAGGGGCCTTCTGATGGCCCAGTCGCGCACGATCCTCGTCACGGGAGCCTCGGGCTTCATCGGCGGCCACCTCTGCGCCGCGCTCGCGGCGAGAGGCGACAGGGTGCGGGCCCTCTATCGCCGCGCGAAGCCGCCCGCCGGCCTCGTCGCCCTGGCCGAGGGCCCCGGCTCGAAGGTCGAGCTCTTCAACGCCGACCTCGGCGACGCCGCCCGCATGGCCGAGGCGGTCGCCGGCGCCGACGCGGTGATCCACGTCGCGGCCCTGGCCTCGGACTGGGGCCCCTACGAGCTCTTCAAGCGGCAGAACTACGACGCGACGGAGCGCCTCCTCGCCGCGGCCGAGGAGGCGGGGGCGAAGGCCTTCGTCTACTTCAGCTCCGCCGTCGTCTCGGGCTTCGGGCCCCACGTCGACTCGACGGAGGAAGGGCCCTGCTATCCGCTCAAATATCCCTACCAGATCACCAAGCGCCTCGCCGAGGGCCTTGTCCTCCGCAGGAACCGAAGCGGCTTCAAGACCGTCGCCATCAGGCCCTGCAACGTCTACGGCCCCGGCGACACCACGAGCACCTACAAGATGTACGAGGCCATCCTCACGGGGGTCTTCGGCTACGTCGGCTCGGGCAAGGCCCTGACCTGCCCGGTCTATATCGACGATCTCTGCGCGGGCACCCTCGCCGCCCTCGACCGCGACGAGGCCGCGGGGGAGGCGATCATCCTGACCGACGGCGACAAGGTCTCGTGGCGGGACTACGCCGAGGCGATGTTCGCGGCCATCGGCTCGCGCAGGCGGCCGGCGCGCATGCCCGCGCCCCTCGCCTTCGCGGCCGCTCGCGCCATGACCGCCGCCGCCCTCCTCGTCTGCAGCCGCTCGGCGCCGCCCCTCACTCTGTACCGCATCGAGCAGGCCTCGCAGGACTACCACTTCTCGAACGCGAAGGCGAGGAGGCTCCTCGGCTTCGAGCCGACCATATTCTTCCGCGAGGGGCTCCGCCTCACGGCCGAGGCCTTCCTCCGCGACCGCGATCGCGGCCGGGGGGAAGGGGCCGCGGGGCCGGCGCCCGCCGCGTCCATGAACTCATCCGAGGGAGGAAAGCCATGAAAGCGTTCGCCATGGGCGAGGGGATCTGGGCGCTCCACGCCGACGTCCGGACCGACGACCTCTTCGAGGGGATCTGGCCGATACCCGACGGAGTGTCGCTCAACTCCTATGTCGTGAAGGGCGACAAGACGGCCCTGATCGACCTGGTGCGTGACTGGGGCGGCGCCGTCGAGGCCCTCGAGTCGGGCCTCTCGCAGGCTGGCGTGAAGCTCGCCGACGTCGACTACCTCGTCCTGAACCACCTCGAGCCCGACCACACGGGATGGCTCGCCGAATTCCGCCGCGCCAACCCCAGGGTAGAGATCCTGACCACGGCCAAGGGCGCGGCCCTCGTGGAGAGCTTCTACAAGGTCAAGGACGGCATCCGCGCCGTCAAGACCGGCGACCAGCTCGAGCTCGGGCGCGGCCTGGTCCTCAAGTTCGTGGAAGCGCCCAACGTGCACTGGCCCGAGACCATGGTCAGCTACGAGCCCTCCACCGGCACCCTCTTCTCCTGCGACGCCTTCGGCAGCTACGGCATGCTCGGAGACCGCGTCTTCGACGACCAGTTCACCGAGGCGGAGCACCGCCGCTTCGAGGCGGAGAGCCTCCGCTACTACGCGAACATCGTCGCGAGCTTCGGCCTCTTCGTGAAGAAGGCCGTGGACAAGCTCGCCGGGTTCGAAGTCAAGGCCGTCGCGCCGAGCCACGGCATCGTGTGGCGCAGGGACCCGAAGCGGATCGTCGAGCGCTACCTCAAGTACGCCCGCTACCTCGAGGAGGGGCGCGACAAGGAGGTCTGCGTGGTCTGGGGCTCGATGTACGGCAACACCGAGAAGGGCCTCAAGGCCGTCCTCGCCGGGCTCGAGGACGAGGGCGTGCCCTACACCATGCACCGCGTCCCGAACGAGGACGTCTCCTACGTCCTCGCCGACGCCTACCGCAGCGAGGGCATCCTCGTCGCGATGCCCACCTACGAGTACAAGATGTTCCCGCCCATGGCCCACGTCCTCGACATGTTCGAGCGCAAGCACGTCTGGGGCCGGAGCGCCCTGCGCATCGGCTCCTGGGGCTGGATCGGCGGGGCGAAGAAGGAGTACGAGGAGGCGATCGCGCCCCTCAAGTGGAACTGCGTGGAACCGGTCGAGTGGGCGGGAGCGCCCGGCCCCGAGACCCTCGAGCTCCTGCGCGAGCGCGGCCGCGAGCTGGCGCGCGCGGTGAAGGCGGCGAAGTAGCGACGGCCGCGAGGCTCGCCGGCTCGGGCGCGGGGCCCCGGGCCGGCGGGGCCGCTCACTCGATCACGAGCTCGAGCTTCTTGGCCTGTCCGTAGGGGATGCCGAGCTTCTTCGCGAGGGTCTTGCAGCCGGCGAGCTCCAAGAGGCAGAGCGCGGCGAGCAGGATGGCTACGATCTTCGCGCTTTTCCGCATTTCGGGCTCCTTGATGGACGTGATACCCCAATTGTTCCGCAATCAGGGCTCCTCCTCAAGGGTCGGGGGAAGACTGCGTGAATCCCTCGCGCGGCGCCAAGTTGGCACGGCTTAAGCCATGTGAGGCTTCCGGTACGAAAAGAGGGCGCCCCGCGGCGCCCTCTTCCCATCACGCGTTGCGCGAAAGAGGAGTCTCAGTCCCCGCCCTTCTTGCCGAGCTTGTCCGAGACGAAGATCACGAGGAAGAAGACGCCGAGGGTGGCGAAGACGCCGATGAGGCCGCCGGCGGTGACGGCGAGCGCCTGCACGGTCGTGCTCGCTCCCTGCAGATTGTAGATCAGGGTTTCCATGTCCGCTGCTCCTTACTTCACCAAGAGGGGGACGAGGGCGAGGACCATGCCGCCCGCGATGACCGAGCCGAGCTGGCCCGAGACGTTGGAGCCGATGGCGTGCATGAGGATGATGTTGCCCTTCTCCTCGTCGTTGGCCATCTTCTGCACGAGGCGGCCTGACATCGGGAAGGCGGAGATGCCGCAGGCGCCGATCATCGGGTTGATCTTCTTCTCCTTGGGCAGGAAGAGGTTGACGAACTTGGCGAAGAGCACGCCGCCGGCGGTGTCGAAGATGAAGGCCACGAGGCCCATGCCCATGATCATGAGGGTCTTCACGTTGAGGAAGTTCGAGGCCACCATGCTGCAGCCGATCGTGATGCCGAGGAGGAGGGTCACGATGTTGGCGAGCTCGTTCTGCGCGGCCTGGGAGAGGCGCTCGAGGACGCCGGACTCGCGGATGAGGTTGCCGAACATGAGGGAGCCGATGAGAGGCACGGAGATGGGAGCCACGAAGCCGGCGATCATGGTGACCGAGATCGGGAAGATGATCTTGAGCCACTTGGGCGCGTTCGACTCGTGGTAGACCATGTGGATCCGCCGCTCCTTCCTGGTCGTGAGGGCCTTGATGACCGGCGGCTGGATGAGGGGCACGAGGGACATGTAGGAGTAGGCGGCGACCGAGATGGGCCCGAGGAGGTTGGGCGCGAAGATGTTCGCGACGAAGATGCTCGTCGGGCCGTCGGCGGCGCCGATGATGCCGATGCTCGCGGCCTCCTTGAGGCTGAAGCCGAGGAGGGTCGCGACGATCATCGTGGCGAAGATGCCGAACTGGGCGGCCGCCCCGAAGAAGATCATGAGGGGGTTCTTGAAGAGGGGGCCGAAGTCGATCATCGCGCCGACCGCGATGAAGATGAGGAGGGGGAAGAGCTCGGTCTTGATGCCCATCTCGTAGAGGATCTGGAGGAAGCCGGTCTCGTATCCGGGGGCGGTCGGCAAGCCGGCGATCGAGAGGGGAAGGTTGACGAGGATGGCCCCGAAGCCGATGGGCAGGAGGAGGGAGGGCTCGTACTCCTTCTTGACGGCGAGCCAGATGAGGGCGCCGCCGATGAGGTACATGACGACAGGTTGCCACCAATCGGGCGATCCGAAGACCGACGTGAAGCCGATGAAGATATCCTGCATGCGCGAGGCTCCGTATAGAGGGATTTAGCTCGATTCTAGCCCGTATCGGCGCGACTGACTAGGGGTGCGGCGCCGGCGGGGCCACCGTCAGGGGCCTGAGGGCGGGAGGCGGAGGACGCGAAGAGCCTGGCGGGCCGCGCCGAGGAGCTCCTCGAAAGAGGCTTCGCGGCCGCCTCGATACGAGATGAGGACGAAGCGCCCCGTATCCTCGAGGCGAGGCATGACCAGGGCCCTGATCCCTTCGCCGAAGAGGGCGTAGGAGGCGCCCGGACGCTCGAGGGCGTCGAGGTACAGGGCCGCCGGGAGGGCGGCGGGCGCGAGGCCCCGCCCCGCGGCGTAGCGGGGGAAGGCCTGCAAGGTCGACTTGCCGCCGACCTCGGCGCGCTCGGCGTAGAAGCCGGCGGGGAGGGCCGCGGGGCTCGAGAGCTCCTCGGCGCCACGTGCCGCGTCGGAGGCGGCGAAGTCCTCGAGCGAGTTCGAGCCTTCGAGGAGGGCCGAGAGGGCGAGGGCTCCGGCCGCGTCGCCCGCGGTCGGCCGCGCCGCGGGGAAGACGAGCCCCCAGTCGAAGGCGCCGCGGGTCGAGTCGACGATCTTCGGGAAGGGCTTCACGAGGACCTGCTGGATCATTCCCTCGAGCTTGATGCCCTGCTTGAGGAGGGCGCCGTACATCACCACGTCGGCCAGGGTCCCGCCGTTGGAGGGATGGAGGTAGAGTCGGAGGTAGGAGCCGAGATCGTCCTGGAGGTAGATCCTCGCCTGGGTGATGAAGCCTTTGGGGTTGCTCCGCTGGACGACGCAGCTTCCCCGCGTCGTGGCGTCGAAGAGGCCGCCCGAGCCGTTGCGGAACTCAACGAGAAAGTCGTCGCTCCGCTTGACCGCGCGGGCGAGCACCGTCCCCGATGAGGACTGGAGGATCTTCTCGCCGTAGGACAGGGCTATCTCCCTGGGGGCGCCGATGAGGCTGGAGAAGATCCTGGAGCGGAGATCCGCGTTGTCGGGGAAGGAGGCGATCAGCCGCTCGTCCGGACCCGGGCCGCCGGCCGCAGAGGCGAACGACGCCGCGGCGAGGAGGGCGGCAAGGGCGAGGCGGCGACGTTTATCCATGCATTCTCCAGGCGCGCGCCGGGGCGCGGGAAACGTTTTGGAAACTATAGCACGGGCCCGGCGCCTCGACCAGCCGCCCTCCCCCGTGCTAGATTCCGCGGCATGGGAAGCAAGACCCGGGTCGCCGTGGGCCTATCGGGAGGCGTCGACTCCTCGGTCGCCGCCGCCCTTCTCGTCGAGTCCGGCTACGAGGTGCTCGGCCTCACCATGCGCATCTGGTCGGGCTCGGTCCGCATCAGGGAAAGCGCGAGGCAGGCCTGCTACGGCCCCGGGGAGGAGGAGGACGTGGCCGCCTGCGAGGCCCTATGCGCCTCCCTCGGCATCGAGTACCGCGCCATCGACCTCTCCCGCGAGTACGAGGACCGCGTCCTCGAGTACTTCAAGCGCGAGTACCGCCTCGGCCGGACCCCCAACCCCTGCATCGTCTGCAACCGCGAGCTCAAGTTCGGCTTCCTCCTCGAGCGGGCCCGCGAACTCGGCCTCGACTTCGAGCTCTTCGCCACCGGCCACTACGCCCGGATCGAGGAGCGCGGCGGCGCGCGCCGGCTCCGCGTCGCCGCGCAGGCGGCCAAGGACCAGAGCTATTTCCTGTATCGGCTGGGCCCCGAGACCCTGTCCATGACCCGCTTCCCCCTGGGCGAGCTCTCCAAGGACGAGGTGAGGGCCATCGCGCGGCGCCTCGGCCTCGAGGCGGCGGACAAGCCCGAGAGCCAGGACTTCATCGCCGGCGGCGATTACTCGCCCCTCTTCGCCGACAGCCCCCCCGAGCCCGGCGATATCGTCGACGAATCGGGCAGGGTGCTCGGCGCCCACCGCGGCCTCCCCTACTACACGATAGGCCAGCGACGGGGCCTCGGCGTCAGCGTCGGACCGGAACCCCTGTACGTCCTCCGCCTCGACGGCGAGGCCAACCGCGTGATCGTCGGCCCCGGCAAGGGACTCTTCGCCGAGGGCCTCGAGGCGGAGGAACTGTACCTGCCGGACGAGGGCATGCGCGCCGCCCCCTTCCGGGCCCTCGCCAAGATCAGGCAGAACCACAAGCCGATCGGCTGCCTGGTCGGCCCGACCGGCGCGGGCTGCCGCGTCGACTTCGACCTACCGCAGCGCGCGGTCGCCCCGGGACAGTCCCTCGTGCTCTACGACGAGGAGGGCTTCGTCCTCGGCGGTGGCGTCATCGACCGGGCCCTGCCGGGGGCATGAGGGGGACCGCGCGCCGCGGAGCCGGGGGGCCGTCCTTGACGACCCGTGGCCGCGCAAGTATATTTCGCAGAGCGATCCATTCCGGTCTTCCCTCCATGGGGGTGTACCGGTTTCGACCCGAGCGGTCCGGATCGCGGGTCGCAGGTGGAGCCGCCGATCTCCTGATTCGGCAAAACGTTAATTGCCAACGACAACGGCAATCTCGCTCTCGCTGCGTAAGTAGCGTAGACGACGGGCCCGTGGTTGCGCCGCCCTGAGCGGCCACGGAGCCTGTAACCAACCGGGGCTCACCTTGGCGCCTGCCCGCGGACGCCCGGGGACATCACCGCGGGATACGGGAGGGAAGGCGCGCCGGTTCGCTGCCCCCTCCCCGACAACCCGAAAGGCCGGATAAACCTGTAGAAGCTCGCGGTACGCGCCCGGGGACGCGGGTTCAACTCCCGCCACCTCCAAACCAGAAAACCTCCCTGCGGGAGGTTTTCTGTTTTCTTTTGGGGGAGTCGAAGGGTGAGCGCTCCGCGTCTCGTCCGATTCGATGAGGACGAGACGCGGCCGAGGCGCCATGGATGGCGCCGAGAGCGCTCACCCCGGCCCGGAGCGAGCCGCCACGATGGCGGCGAGCGGAGGGCAACTCCCGCCACCTCCAGAAAAGCCAAGCTCCCGAAAGGGAGCTTGGCTTTATTATGAAGAGTCGGGGGAGTCGAACGGATAGAGTTATATGAAATGCGATCGAGTGAGCGTTTCGCGACATGCCGGCCTGCCGGCCACATAGCGGTATGATCATCCAAGGAGCGTCCATGAAGGCCGAGGAGCATTTCGAGGAGTCGATCCTCCTGTTCGGCGAGGCCTTCGTCGAAGTGCACCGATGGCTCGATGAGTTCGCGGGCAAGCCCGGCATCGGAATGCGGCATCGCCATGAGCGACCTCATGCAGGAAGGCTGGAAGCCGACCGACCGCTTCCCGCGGGACGAGGAGGATTACATCAGGATGGGGTTGTACCAGGAAGCCGGATCGCTTGATCCTGCCTCCGCAGGCGCCCGATGATGATCGCCCACATCCGCGGCAAGGCGGAGGGGAAGAGCCTGAACAGCCACCAATAGGCGGCTTGCGAGCGCGGCACCATGACAATCGCCTTGTTTCCACGGAGCATGCCGCGGATAGCCGGGAGGCAAGCTTCGGCCCTCGGAAAACGGCCGGGCCTGCGCCGGTTCTCCGGGTGATCGAGATAGGCCGACCATTTCCGCGTCCTGTCATGGATGGCCGTCTCCACGAAGCCGGGACAGAAGCAGGTCACGCCGACGCCTCTCGATTCGGCCCCGGCCCAGGATCGGGACAAGATTTCGCCATCCATGGCGAGGACGAGCATGACACCGATCGAGCCCGCTGCAAAGCCCTGGAACGAGGGTCCCCATGGGAGCCGTATTGTGCTTCGGTCTGGCTCCTCCGTCCGCGCGGGCCTCGGGAGCAGGCGGGCCTCGTCTTGAATCCGGCCGTCTATCCGCTATGATGTTCCTGCGGGTGTTCGTACCCGCCGAGTGCCTCCATCGAGGACGGTGGCCCATGTCGAGCATCGCGATATTCGGCGCGGGACGGGTCGGACTCGTCACCGCGGCCTGCCTCGCGGATTTCGGGAACGTGGCGGTCTGCGTCGACCCAGACGCGCGGAGGATCGGAGGGCTCGCGTCGGGGGAGACGCCCTTCCGCGAGGAGGGCCTCGCCGAACTCGTTTCGCGCAACGTCCTCGCGGGGCGTCTCTCCTTCTCCGTCGATCCCGGCCCCGCTATCCGGGCCTCGGAGATCCTCTTCATCGCGGTCGGGACGCCCCCCGCCGGAGACGGCTCCGCCGACCTGGGCGCCGTCGAGGCCGCGGCCCGCGAGATCGGCCGCCGGATGGAGGGCTACCGGATCATCGTGGAGAAGAGCACGGCACCGGTCGGGACGGGGAGGCGGATCGGGGCTTGGCTTGGGGAGGAGCTGGCGAAGCGCCGCGCTGTCGGTGACTTCGACGTGGTGGCGAACCCGGAATTCCTCCGCGAGGGATCGGCCGTCGGCGATTTCCTGCGTCCCGACCGCGTCGTCATCGGCGCCGAATCAGGCCACGCGCTCGAGGCGATGAGGGAACTGTACCGTCCCATTCACGAAGGCTCGACGCCCTTCGTCGAGACGGACCTCGAATCCGCGGAGATGGCCAAGTGCGCGTCGAACGCCTTCCTCGCCGTGAAGCTGGCCTTCGTCAACGAGATGGCGAGCCTCTGCGAGCGCGTCGGCGCCGACTCGGGCCTCGTCGCCGCCGCCATGGGGATGGACCGCCGGATCGGCCCCGGCTTCCTCGAGGCCGGCCCCGGCTTCGGCGGTCCCTGCCTCCCCAAGGATGCGGCGGCGTTCGCCGACATGGCGCGGAGGCGGGGGAGCCGCGCCAGGATTGTCGAGGCGGCGGTCCTGGCCAACGACGAGCATCGGCGATCGATGGTGGACAAGATAGAATCCGCGCTGGGATCCGCCGGGGGAAAGACGATCGCCGTCCTCGGCCTCGCCTTCAAGGCCGGCACGGAGGACGTCCGGGAAGCTCCCGCCATGGGCATCATCGAGGGCATCGTCGCGCGGGGGGGACGGGTCAAGGCCTACGATCCCGCGGCGATGGGCGAGGCCCGTCTGCGGCTGTGCGACCTGGACGGCGGGATGGAGTATTGCGCGGACGAGTACGAGGCGGCGAGGGGCGCCGACGCGCTGGTGATCCTCACCGAGTGGGAGGCCTTCAGGAACCTCGATCTCCGGGTCCTCAAGGGGCTCCTCCGCCGCCCCATCCTCTGCGATCTCAGGAACCTCTACGACAGAAGCGATGCGGAGGAGCTCGGCTTCGCCTATATCGGCGTCGGGCGCTGAACCTCGCGCTGGAATGGCTTGATCGACCTACCGCGGTCGGCGCAGCGGACGCCAGCCAGCCGCCCACGCACATAAGTTACACCTATTAAATACATAAAACATCTTGTAACAAAACCGCTTGACACGGGACAACATGTTACATATATTCAACACATACTTGTTTTCAGTAACACAAGGAGACTCTATGTCGAGGATGTCGTTCAATCCGGTCAATTTCCTGGTGAGCATGACGGTCGGCTGGTTCGTCATGTCCTTCCTGCACGCGGCCGTCCGCTCGCTCCTGGCCGGGAGCCGGGGCGACCTGGTCGCCCGCTTCAAGGCCATAGCGCTCCTGCAGGACCGGCCGGCGGCCCTGCTCAACCTCGCGCTCATCCTCGGCATCGGGATCGTGACGGGCGGGCTCTGGTTCGCCCTCCGCAGGGACTAGGGGCGGGCGTGCCGCGTCGACCCGCCTTCCAGGCCGCCTATCCGCTTTCCGCGAGGGCGGCCCTGCACACGCCCCTCGTCTTCCGCGCGGGGCTCGAGTCCCTCGGGGGCCTGCCCTGGCCGAGCTACGAGGGCATACGAGACTTCGCGCGCTTCGCGGGGGTCGAAGACGGGGCGCTCCGCACCGCCCTCTCGCGGGCCAGGGCCGAGGCCTCCATCCTCGGCGAGGAGGACGACGCGGGTCGCGGCCGCTACAGGCTTGCGCCCGCGACCTTCGAGATGGGCTTGGCGCAGATCCACGCTGAGGCGCGGCGCGAGGGCTTCCTCCTCGCGGTCTTCTCCTTCAAGGCCGAGGAGGGCGAGGAGCGGGCCGCGCTGCGCAACCTGCTCAAGACCTACGGCTTCCGCAAGCTCGCCCAGAACACCTACATCCACGGGAGGATCGAGACTGAGGCGCTCCGGGCCGCGATACGCGAACTCGGGCTCGAGCGGCACTTCTTCCTCTTCACCTGCCCCGACATCGAGGACGAGCTCCTCGTCAGGCGCGTGATGTCGCTCTTCGACGTCGAGGGGCGCAGGCGGGAGCTGCGGGACTACCTCGCACGCCTCAGGTCTTTCCTGCCCGAGGGCCTGCCCGGGGCGGACCTGGCCCGGCGCCTCCTCTACGTGGGCGCCGTCCATTGGGAGCGGGTCGAGGCCGGCGAGCCGCCCTTCCCCGCCAAGTACCTGCCCGCCGATTACGCCCTGCCGGAGATCCAGCGCTTCTACGGGCAGAGGCTCGAGGAGGGGCGCGAGGCGCTCCTCGACTACTACCGCGAGATCAATCGCTGAGGAGGATGGGATGGACGCGAAGGGAAACGCGGCCGCCGCGAGGGGCGGCCGCTCGATGACGATGGCCCTCGGAGGCGCGGCGGCGCTCGCCGTGGCGGCGGGCTCGATCCTCGACGTGGCGATCGGCACGGCCACGGGAGGCGACATCACGGCCCTGCCCCCCGACACCGCGGGACGCTTCGCCGAGCTCCTCGCCTCGCCGGCCCTCGGGCTCTACAACCTGGACCTCTTGAACCTGGTCACCACCCTCCTCATGCTGCCGGCGCTCTACGCCTCGTGGAGGGCGCTCCGCGGGGAGGGGCCCGCGGCGGGCCTCGCCCTCGCCTTCGGGCTCGTGGGCGCGGCCGCCTTCGTCGCCGCGAACCCGGCCCTCCCGATGCTCGGCCTGGCCCGCGGCTACGCGGCCGCCGATCCGGCGCGGCGCGCGCAGCTCGCGGCGGCGGGTGAGGCGATCCTCGCGCGCGGCGCCCACGGGAGCTTCGGCGCCCTCCCCGGCTTCATGCTCGCGACGGTCGCGAACGCGATCCTGTCGGGCGAGATGCTGAGGACGAAGGTCTTCCCGCGGATCGCCGGGATCCTCGGGCTGGTCGGCAACATGCTTCTCGGAGCCTACCTCGTCCTCGTGACCGCGCTGCCCGCGGCGGGCGCCTCGGCGACGGCCTTCGCGGCCCCCGGCGGCCTCTTGGCCATCGCGTGGACGGTCCTGACGGGCCTGCGCCTGCTCCGGATTTCGCGCGGGAAGTGACATCGCGCAACGCGTCGCGACGGGCGCGACCTTCGCCCCCCGCACATCTCCCTTGAATGGAGAGCGGAAAAACCGCCCGCGGCCGAGGGGCCAGCGGGCGGATTGGCGCGTTATGCGACTTATGTAGGCCCTTTACCTGGAGAGGGCCGCGGCGGCGGCGTTCCTTCCGGCGATGCGGCCGAAGGTGACGATGTCAGCCAACGCGTTGCCGCCGAGGCGGTTGCCGCCGTGGACGCCGCCGGTCACCTCGCCCGCGGCGTAGAGGCCGGGGATGGCGAGGCCATCGGCGCGGATGACCT
Organism: uncultured Treponemataceae bacterium; assembly: GCA_964399065.1. Taxonomy (GTDB): domain Bacteria; phylum Spirochaetota; class Spirochaetia; order Treponematales; family Rectinemataceae; genus JAKLFE01. The sequence continues at coordinate 122,394 of CAYNPQ010000001.1, forward strand.
CGGACTTCTCGTTCCGGGCCACGCCGCCGTTGGTGATGATCTCGCAGGGCATGACGGAGACGGCCACGAAGGGCGCGACGCGGGGCGCGGGCTTGTCGCGCTTGAACTCGAGGTCGATCCCGGTCTTGGCGTAGCCGTTGTAGGCCTCTATGGTCTTCGCGAGGGAGGCGGGATCGAGGCCCGTCTTCCTCGCGAGCTCCTCGGCCGTGTCGGCGGAGATGTACTCCATGCCCAGGCCGCGCTTGACGTTCAGTGACTTGAGGGTCGCGGCGTCGGAGATGACCCAGACGTAGCCCAGGTCGTCCTTGCGCATCTGGTCGAAGATGAGCGCGTTGAGGTCCTGCGTCATGTAGCCGCCGCTCTTCTCGTCCACGAAGCGCCTCGCGTCCTTGCCCACGAGCACGCAGTTGGGGGCGGCGATGAAGCGGGACAGGTTGGCGGTCGCCGAGTTGCCGGAGTGCCTCGACATGATCTCGTAGTCCTTGAGGACGGCCATGAGGCTGCTCGTGTGGCTGAGCGCGGCGCCGACGTTGTTCGCCATGACGAGGCCGTCGCCGGTGGAGCCGGGGAAGCCGATGCCCATGGTCCCCTTCTTCTCGGGATCGAGGCGGACGGTGAGCTCGGGATTGTAGGCGTAGCCGCCCGTGGCGACGACGACGGCCTTGGCGAGGACCGTGACCTCGGCACCGTTCTTGAGGGCCTTGACCCCCTTCACGGCGCCCCGGGCGTCCACGAGGATCTCGGTGGCGCGGGTCTCGAGCGTGAGGTCGATCTCGAGCTCGTCGATGAGCGCCTGGAAAGGCTTCATGAAGCCGACGCCGCCGCCCGCCACGATGTGCATCATCTGGAGGGGGCCGTAGCCGACCATGATCTTGTCCTCGAAGGGCACCTTGACGCGCTCCGCGAGCCAGTCGATCGTCTCGCCGGACTTGCCGACCGTGATCTTCGTGAGGGAGGGGTCGAGGTGATGCTTGGCGTTCGCCATGAGGTTGGCGTACATCCTCCAAACCAGAAAACCTCCCTGCGGGAGGTTTTCTGGTTTATTCTGGCGGGAGTTGAAGGGAAGCCGCTCCATCCGCCATCCGATTCGATGAGGTTGGCGGATGGTCGAGCGCCCACGGAGGAGCGCGAACGAAGCATAGAGAAGCGTTTGAGCGGCTTCCCCGGCCCGGAGCGAGCCGCCACGATGGCGGCGAGCGGAGGGCAACTCCCGCCGCCTCCGCAGGAGTCGGACGGATAGCGTTGCACGATATGCGATCGAGTGAGCGTTTCACGACATTTCAAGTCCGGCCATAGCGCGATTGGACGAGCGCGAGTCGCGTCTGCTGCCCGGGGTGATCTCGGTGGCCGTTGTCAGCGCGGGGCCGCCCTCCAAAGCGCCTCGTCCGGCATGTTCCATATCGCCCTTGGTCCGGTCCTTCGCCCTTCGAGGAGAAGCTCCGAGAAAGCCGCCCTGCCAAGTGCCGAGCTCGCATCGGCAAGGAGTCCTTCGAAGGCCGCGCACTCGTCCGCATATGGGCCCCAGTTGACCTCGGCGAGATCGCGCATCGCGAAGCCTTCCGGCAGGGAGAATGACGCGAGCGGAAGACGCGGTCGTTTCGGGAAACGGACTATCCAGTCTTCGAGGGTGGCGAGGGCAGCGCCCGCGGCCATGGCTGCCTCTTCAGGCTTTCCGCCTTGAGCGAGCTCGGCCCGGCGGCGCGAGGCTGCCGCCGAGGCGAGCCGAACAGGATTCCGGCGCCAACCCCAGGCGACGAAGGCTCGGAAAAAGGCGTCGAGCTCGGCGGCACCCTCCTCGAAGCGACCGAGTTCGACGAGACATTGGCCGATAAGGCGCAATGAGACAACTTCGTATGCCTTCCCGCGCATCTTGTCGAGCATGGCCTTGGCCACGCGAAGAGCGTCACCCCATTCGCGGTGACAGCGATGGATGCTCAATTCCATTTCATCGGCGTGGAAATCGAGGAAGGGAATACTGATCTCGCTGGCGAGCTTCCGGGCTTCGTCGGCGAGGTCGGGCAATTCCTCGCGCCGGCCGAGCATGACGAGTATTTGCGCGAGATGTTCGAGGGAGTACCAGAGCTCGCTCCGCATGCCGAGGCGACGCTTGAGCTCGATGCTGCGTTCCACTATGGGCCTGGCTTCCTCGTAATCGCCTTGGTAGCAAAGCTCGTCCGCCAGGGAGTTCGCGGCCTCGCGGGACATGTCGCCGAGCTCGCGGGCGATTCCGAGGGACCAGCGCTTGAGCTCGGCCGAGATCGCGAGCGTCGGAAGCCCGGGATCGATTCCCGCGGGCAGGCTTTCACCGGGCTTCAATATCTTCTCCAGAGAAGGCTCGCGCCGCCAGAAAGTCCCTTCGTAGAGGCATGCTCCGGCCAAGGCCGCCGCATCAGCCAGCGTGGCCTTCGATCGCGGCCCCGGAGGCGCCTCTATCAGGTCGAGGGCCAGTCGGATTGCCTCGTCGAATCGACCGAATATGCGGAGCAGCTCCACTTGGACGAGGCCCGATTGACCCTCCAGGAACCCGTCTCCGGCCGCGATCGCCCGAGCTCGGATGCAGCGTGCCGCCTCGGCCATTTCCTCTTCAGCCTCGATGAAGGCGAGGGCTTTCCGGATCCGGAGCATTTCCAGCCGGTCTTGGTCCGCGAGGCCGAGCTCGCCGCGTCGGCCGGCGAGCCCCTCGATCAGGTTCACGATGGCCTCGAGGGGGACCCGGCCGCAGAAAACATAGGCGGAGAGGTCTCCGAGGATGCCCACGACATCGGAAAGGAGTCCGAGTCGCATGGCCGTTTCGGCTCCTGATAGGATGTTCGCGAGTTCCGCGTCGAGTCGCGCATAGATCCGCGTTCCCTTGAGGATCGCGAGTTCCTGTTCGGCTTCGGCGGCGAGCGAGCGGAGCCAGGCCACCAGCGCCCGGTCCGCTTCCGGACGCTCTCCCGCCTCGGCGAGCCTCTCGGCCGCATATTCCCTGAGCGCCTCGAGCATCCTGAAGCGCCCGTCTCCGGCCTCGTCCTCGTCCATCAGAAGTATGGACTTCAACGAGAGGCTTTCGACGAGCCTGTCCGCGTTCCGGCCGAGGATGAAGCGGGCAGCCTGGCGGGCGAAGCCGCCGCGGAAGACCGAGAGCCGGCGCCAAGCCCCGCGCTCCTCTTCGTCCAGGAGGTTCCAGCTCCAGTCGACGAGGCCGCGCAGCGTGGCCTGCCTGGCCTGGGTGCCCCTCTCGCGCGAGTGAAGCGTTCCGAAGAGGTCTTCGAGTCGCGCGAAGAGCTCGGGCAGACTCATGAACCTTAGCTGCGCCGCCGCGAGCTCGAGCGCGAGCGGCATGCCTTCGAGGCGTTCACAGACGCCGGCGATGAAGGGTGCCGTCTCGGCGTCGATCGCGAACTCCTTGCCGGTTCCGCGGGCGCGGTCGATGAAGAGCCGGACGGCCTCGAACTGCGAGAGCGCCTCCGTCGACAGGTTTTTGGCCGTCGGTCGGGGAAGGGGGGCTACGAGAAAGCTGGTTTCTCCGCCCACGAGGAGGGCTTCCCGGCTCGTGGCGAGGATCTTGAGTCCCTCCGAGGACGCAAGGGCGCGCGCCGTCCATTCGGCGCAGGCCTCCACGACATGTTCGCAATTGTCGATTATCAGCAGGAGCTGCCCCGCTTTCAGCCTCGTGGCGAGAATTTCCGCGATCGGCGCCTCGGGACTCTCCTGCAGGCCGATCGACTTCGCGATCTCCGACTCAAGCCTCGAGCCCGTGTCGATCCTCGTGAGGTCGACGAACCAGACGCCGTCCCGGAAACGATCCACGAGCGCCGCTCCGCACTCGAGGGCGAGCCTCGTCTTCCCCGTGCCGCCCGGTCCCGTCAGCGTCACCAGGGCCGCCGTCTCGAGTAGCCCCGTGATCCTCGCGACCTCCTCCTCGCGGCCGAAAAAACTGGTAAGCGCGCGGGGCAGGTTGTTGGGACGCTCGTCGAGGGTCTTCAACGGCGGGAAGTCGGTCCTGAATCCCGCTTCGTCGAGTTGAAGCAGGCGCTCCGGCGCCGCGAGATCCTTGAGCCTCCGGAAGCCGAGGTCGCGCATCGAGCATCCTTCGGGGAGGCCGTCCTTCGCGAGCTCGCTCGCCGCGAGCGAGACGAGGATCTGCCCGCCCGAGCCGGCGGCCGAGATTCGGGCCGCGCGGTTGACGGGCTGGCCGAAGTAGTCTCCGTCGCGCTCCTCGGCGGCTCCCGCGTGGACGCCCGCGCGGACGAGGATGGGGGTAGGGCCCCATTCCACGGCGGAGAGCTCGCGACGTATCGCCGCGGCAGCGGCGATGGCGTCGCTCGCCTTCGCGAAGGCGGCGCAGAAGGCGTCGCCGACGGTCTTGAATACGTAGCCGGAGCGCGTCTCTATAGCCGCTCGACAAATCGCATCGTGACGTTCCACCGCGGACTTCATCTCCGCGGGGTGCGACTCCCACATCTTGGTGCTGCCCTCGATGTCGGTGAAGAGTAATGCGACCGTGCCGGTGGGGATGCTGGGCATGCTTCCTCCCTCGCATTTGTGCTACCTATAGAATCGCGATCCGACGCCCGTTCCGCAAGCGCCGTCCCCCGATCCGCGGCTATCCACCTTGCTGATTGGAAAGGTCGCGATGCGGCGTTCCGGGCGATCAGCGAGGAGGCAGGGGGAGGGTTTGACGCTTTCCGTGAGGCTGGAGGAAAATCCGTCGAAACCCCTCCGCCGCGCGGCCGGGACGAGCTCGTCCTTGAAGCGAGGTGGCAAGTCGTCCGGGCGATGCCCGGGAGATCGGTGATGTCCTTGATAGTCACGGAGGAGAGAACACTCTCGAGGAGCGGCTCGATAAGGGCCGCCGGCATCGAGCGCTCGGCGTCAAGTCCGCGCCCCGTCGTATCCGAGAGTCGCGCCAAAGGATGCTTCGCCGGGGGCCGCGGCATGACGAGCTCCCGGCGGCCTCATGGCCATCGCGTGGACCGTCTTGACGGGCCTGCGCCTGCTGCGGCTGTCGCGAGCGGATAAAATCGCGCAACGCGTCGAGAAGGGCGCCGCTTCGGGCGGGCGTGAAGCCGCATGGAGGCGGGCAAGGCGAAGGCGATCCCGGCCGGATGCCTGCGTCGCTTCCTCGCCGCCTCGCGATACCGCGCGTTGCCCGATCCTGGCTCGCCTTTCATGAACGCCGACGACGATAAGCCCCCGGCTGGGAGGCCGGGGGCGGGTGGAGCGATGAAAGGTCAGCGGCCGGTGGCGTAGCGCGCGGCGCCTGAGCCCGCGATGCGGCCCCAGGTGAATGCGTTGGTGAGGGTGGAGCCTTTCACCGCGTCGACGCCGAGGGTCTGCCCGGCGACGCTGGCGGCGGGGACGCGCTCGAAGGCGGTCCCGGCGATGGTGGGCGTCTCGCTCTGGGAGACGATCCTCACGGACTTGATGGTGTCGGCAGTGAAGGTCACCTCGACGACGACGGAGCCGCCGACGCCGCGGGCTGCGCCGGTATAGCTGTCCGCCTTGAAGGCGGGGGCGGCGATGCAGAGGCTGGCCGCCAGACCGAGAAGCAGGGCAATGGACGCGAGCTTCTTAATGGAAACGATCTTCCGGGATTTTTGACAAGACCTGTGAAGGTATCTCAAATTGTATGGCGACTATTCCTTGAATACCCCAATAAGTCAATGCAAATATTCAGATTGAATGAAGCCCGGATGAGGGGGGCGCGGGGGGAGAAGGGCGCGAGTACTGACATCGCGCAACGCGTCGCGACGGGCGCGACCTTCGCCCCCCGCACATCTCCCTTGAATGGAGAGCGGAAAAACCGCCCGCGGCCGAGGGGCCAGCGGGCGGATTGGCGCGTTATGCGACTTATGTAGGCCCTTTACCTGGAGAGGGCCGCGGCGGCGGCGTTCCTTCCGGCGATGCGGCCGAAGGTGACGATGTCAGCCAACGCGTTGCCGCCGAGGCGGTTGCCGCCGTGGACGCCGCCGGTCACCTCGCCCGCGGCGTAGAGGCCGGGGATGGGCGAACCCTTCGCCGAAATGGCGCGGGCCTGGCCGTCGATCTTGACGCCGCCCATCGTGTGGTGCACGGCGGGCGTCACCTCGATCGCGTAGTAGGGCGCGGTGGCGAGGGCGCGGGGCAGGTCGGGGCGCCTGAAGTCGGCGTCGGCCTTGGCGGCGGCGAAGCCGTTGTAGCGGGCGATGGTCGCGGCCAACGCGGCGGGGTCGGCGCCGATCCTGGCGGCGAGGGCCTCGGGGCTCGGGGCCTCGACGACGATGCCGAGCTTGACGTAGTCCTCGATGGCCTTGAGGCTCTTGCGGACCGAGTCCTCGAAGACGAGGTAGGCGGTCTTCTCGGGCAGGGCGAGGATCGCGGCGGAGACGACGTCGCGGGTGCGCATCTCGTCGCCGAAACGCGCGCCTTTGTGGTCGACGAGGATAGCGCCGTTGCCGCGCACGGCCTCGGTGACCATCTCCTTGCCCGGCGCGTAGGTCGGGTGGGTCTGGATCTCCTTCATGTCGACGAGGGCGGCGCCGACCTTCTCGGCCATGACGATGCCGTCGCCGGTGGCGCCGGGATGGTTCGTCGTGGCGAAGCCCTCGAGGGCGGGGTTGAGCTTGACGAGCATCTCCTGGTTCGCGCCGAAGCCGCCGGCTGCGAGGACGACGGCCTTGGCCGAGACCTCGCGGACCTTGCCGCCGATCTCGACGCGGACGCCGCGGACCTCGCCGGCCTTGCCCGCGACGAGGTCGAGGACCTTGGCGCCGGTGAAGATCGCGATGCCGCCCTTCTTCTCCGCGGCGGCCTTGAGGGTCTTCACGATCTCGGGGCCGGCCTTGGAGCCGCCCTTGGGCAGGTGGATGCGGTTGACCGAGGCGCCGCCGGAGCGGCTGACGTCGGAGAGGTCGCCGCCCATGGACTCGATCCAGTCGAGGGACTCGACGGCCTTGACGGAGAGGATGCGCACGAGCTCGGGGTCGTTCTTGTCGTAGCCGCCCTTCATCGTGTCCTTGTAGAAGAGCTCGGGGCTGTCGACGATGCCGCGCGCCGCCTGGTGGCGGGTGCCGGCGGCGTTGAGGCCGCCGGTGGCGCGGAGGGTGTTGCCGCCGAGCATGTCCATCTTCTCGAAGACGGCGACGGAGGCGCCCGCGGCGGCGGCCTCGTTGGCCGCGGAGAGTCCCGCGCCGCCGCCGCCCACGACGACCACGTCGTAGGACCTGGCGGGGAGGCGGAGGGCGGCCGCGGCGGCGGGCTTGGCCCTGCCGCCCTTGAAGCCGGCCTGGGCGAGGGCGGCCTTCACGGCGGCGAGGTAGCCCTCGCTGGAGCCGGAGGCGCCGGAAACCGAGTCGACCTCGGCGCTGTTGGCGGCGATGACGCGCTTGGCGAGCTCGTCGAAGGCGGAGTCGCCGATGACGGCGGTCTCCGCGGCGGAGAGGACCTCGATCTTGAGGATCTGGCGGGAGCTGACGGTGACGGCGACCTTGATCTCGCCGCCGTGGCCCGAGCCGACGCCGCTGTAGGTGCCGGGGTTGAAATCGCCGGCGCCCGTCGCGCAGGAAGCGAGTACGAAAGCGGAGACGAGGAGGAGGGAGAGGACCGTGCCGCGGAGGGCAGTGGAGCGGGTGCTCAAGGAAGACTCCTTATGGGGTATTTCTTATCGATAAAATAGCTGGTAATCGCAACGGCGTCAACTATCTCCATTTTATTAAATTCGGCAGTAAACTGTGCATCATGCACAGCGGTACGGAAACTTGACTGATTGAAAAGGAGGTGATACCTTGTCGGTCGGACGACCGACCGATTGCGGAGGCTGTTATGAAGCTTTTCGAACTCTATTGCAGATGTTACCAAGTAGTAATCAGGCTGATATCTCCTTTCCTGGCATGGAGAAACCCTGAGCTCCTCGAGGGTCCGGGCAGCCTGCTCAACCTGCCGGCCCTGCTCGAGGAGCGCGGAATCGAGCGTCTCCTCATCGTCACCGATCAGGTGATCGCCCGCCTCGGGATCATGGAACCCTTCCTCGGGGGCCTCCGCGGGAGGGGGATCGAGTTCGCGCTCTTCGCCGACACGGTCCCGAATCCGACCATCGGCAACATCGAGTCCGCCCTGTCCCTGTACCGGGAGAATGGCTGCCAAGCCATTCTTGCCTTCGGCGGCGGCTCGCCGATGGATTGCGCCAAGGGCGTCGGGGCCCGTGTCGCCCGCCCGGAGCGCAAGGTCGAGGAGATGCGGGGACTCCTCAAGGTCGGGAGGCGCCTCCCTCCCCTCTTCGCCGTCCCGACGACCGCCGGCACGGGCAGCGAGGTCACCGTGGCCGCCGTGATCTCGAACCCCGAGACGCACGAGAAATACCCGATCAACGACCATGCGCTGATCCCCGCGCTCGCCGTCCTCGATCCGGAGCTCACCCTCGGCCTGCCGCCCCACATCACGGCGACGACGGGCATGGACGCCCTGACCCACGCGGTCGAGGCCTTCATCGGGAGGAGCAACACGGCCGGGACCGAGCGCGACGCCGTCGAGGCGACGCGGCTCATCATGGAGAACCTGGAGCGCGTGTACCGCGACGGGAAGGATCTCGAGGGCCGGGGAAGGCTCCTCAAGGCGGCGCACCTGGCCGGAAGGGCCTTCACAAGGGCCTACGTCGGCAATGTCCACGCGGTCGCGCACGCGCTGAGCGGCTTCTACGGGCTGCCGCACGGGCTCGCGAACGCGGTGCTCCTTCCCCACGTGCTCGAGTACTACGGCCCCGCGGCCCGGGGGCGGCTCGCCCTGCTGGCGCGGCGGGCCGGACTCGCCGGCGAGGGCGGGGGCGACGCCGAGGTCGCCGCGGCCTTCATCGACCGCGTGCGCGCGATGAACCGCGCGATGGGCATCCCGGAGCGGGTCGAGTGCATCGAGGCGGCGGACAAGCCCCTCATGGCGCGGCGCGCCCATGCGGAGGCCAATCCCCTCTATCCCGTGCCGCGCATCCTCGTCGTCCGGGACATCGAGGCCTTGCTCGATATCGCGTCCGGAGCCGCGACGGGCGACGAGGAGGCCAGCGCATGAGCATGTCCATCGGGGAGGCCTGCATCGGCTGCGGGGCCTGCGTCCGCGCCTGTCCCGTCGCCGCGATCGCGGGGGAGAGGAAGGCGCGCCACCGCGTCGACCCGGCCCGCTGCATCGAGTGCGGGGCCTGCGGGAGAGTCTGCCCCTCGGCCGCGGTGAGCGACGGCGAGGGGAGGACGGTCGCCCGCCTCATGCCGAGGACGGCCTGGCGCAAGCCCTCCTTCGACCTCGCGCGCTGCATCTCCTGCGGCGCCTGCGCCCAGAAGTGCCCGGCGGCCTGCATCGAGCTCTCCGAGGGCAGGCCGGGCGGACTCGAGGCCTTGCCCCGGCTCGCCGCCCCCGAGAAGTGCGTCTCCTGCGGCTGGTGCGAGTTCTACTGTCCCATGGACTGCATCGAGCTCCGCGGGCCCGCGGGGAAGGAGGCGTCGTGAAGACCATCGTCGGCGAATCGCAGCGCTACCTCGACATCGACCTGGGCGCGCGGTCCTGGTCGGTCTTCTCGCCCGCCCGGGAGGACCTGCGCGACTACATCGGCGGCAAGGGCCTGGGCCTCAAGCTGATATATGACAGGTTAGGCGATCGACTCGGCGCGGTCGACCCCCTCGGCCCCGACAACATCCTCGCCTTCATGATGGGAACCTTCATCGGCACGGGGGCGCCCTGCTCCGCGCGCTTCGCGGGGATCACGAAGTCGCCCCTGACCGGCATCATGGTCGCCTCCTCCTGCGGCGGCCCCTTCGGCATGGCCTGCAAGACCGCGGGCTGGGACGGCGTCCTCGTGCGCGGCCGCGCCGAGTCCCCGACCCTCCTCGCGATCGACGAGTCGGGCGCCTCCTTCGCGGAGGCCGGGGGGCTCTGGGGAATGGAGACCGGCCCCGCGCAGGAGCGACTCGTCGACAACCCGAGGAAGGCGGCCCTCGTCATCGGGCCGGCCGGCGAGAACGGCGTGCTGTACGCGGTCGTCCGCTCAGGCGAGCGCTACCTCGGCCGCGGCGGGCTCGGGACGGTGATGGGCTCGAAGAACCTCAAGGCGATCGTCGCGACGGGCATGTCGCACCGCATCCTGCCGGCCGACCCGGAGTCCTTCGCGAGGCACAAGGCCAAGGCCCGGAAGTACATCGACCGCAACGCCTTCGTCAGGTCCTACCGGGCCTACGGCACGAACTACGGCGTCAATCCCGGCGTGGACGCGGGCTTCGCGCCCGTCCGCAACTTCCGCGACCGCACCGACGAGCGCTGCCGCGCCCTCTCCGGCGAGGCCATGGCGGAGCGCTACCGCACGAGCCACGCGGCCTGCGCGCCCTGCACGATCCTCTGCGGACATCGGGGGACCTATCCCGACGGCAAAGAGCGCCACGTCCCCGAGTACGAGACCGTAGGTCTCTGGGGCGGCAACATCCTCAACTTCGACCCCGACCTCGTCGGCGAGTGGAACGTCAGGATGAACGAGCTCGGCCTCGACACGATCTCCTGCGGCGCGACCGTGAGCTGGGCGATGGAAGCGGCGGAGAAGGGCATCAGGCCGAGCGCCCTCGCCTTCGGCAGGACCGACAACATCGCCGCGACCCTCGACGACATCGCGCATCGCCGGGGCGAGGGCGCGGAGCTCGCCCTGGGCTCGAAGCGGCTCGCGATGAAGTACGGCGGGCTCGAGTTCGCGGCCCAGGTGAAGGGCCTCGAGATGGCGGCCTACGATCCGCGGGCGGGCTGGGGCCAGGGGCTCAACTACGCGATAGCGAACCGCGGGGGCTGCCACCTCAACGCCTACCCCATCTCACTCGAGGCCCTCTTCCATTTCATACCCCCGTACACGAAGCTCTCGAAGGTCTCCTGGGTGGCCTTCCTCGAGGACCTCTTCAGCGCCGCGAACTCCGTGCAGACCTGCCAGTTCACCATCTTCGGCTACCTCCTCGAGCCGCCGGTCGCGAAGTACACGCCCAAGCCCCTTTTGAAGCTCGCGATGACCCTGATGCCCGATGTCGCGCAACTGGTCCTCGACTGGAGCGCCCTTTCCGGCCTCGTCGCGGCCATAACCGGGAGGCCGTTGGGCATGCGCGAGTTCCTCCGCTCGGGGCGGAGGACCCACGTGCTCGAGCGGCACATGAACGTGGCCTGCGGCGTGACCGCAGCCGACGACACCCTGCCCCGCCGCTTCCTCGAGGAGGCCGAGACAAGGCACCCCGACCGCAGTGTCGTGCCCCTGGCCCCGATGGTGAGGGCCTACTACCGCAAGAAGGGCTACGACGAGGAAGGCGTGCCGACGCCGCGGCTCCTGCGGAGGCTCGGCATCCCGGCCGGGGCGGCCCGGCCATGACGAGGGAGACGATACTCTCCCGCGCGGAGGCCCTCTTCACGGAGCGCGGGATCGGCGACACGAGCATCGCCGACATCGCCGCCGCGGCGGGCATCAGCAAGGGGACCCTGTTCTACCACTTCCGGAGCAAGGACGACCTGGTCCTCGCCATCGCCTTCGCGCACATCGAGAAGGTGAGCCGGGAGATGATCTCCTACGTCGAGGGCGGGGGCGAGGGCGCGGGTCCGCGGGAGCTGGTCGAGCGCTTCTTCGACCGCGTGCTCGACGCCACGCTCCGCAACCGCCTCCACCTCTACGTCGTGGAGGAAGGGATGTCGCGCAACGCGCGGCTCAGGGAGGCGATGCGCGGGAAATACGGGGAGTGGGAGGCGACGATGGCGAAGGTCCTCGAGCCCCTCCTCGGAGAGCGGGCCGGGACGATCTCGCGCGTCCTCATCGCCCTCCTCGACGGCCTCGTGATCCAGGCGGCCGTCGGCAGGGAGCGGCCGCCGATCGGGGCGATGCTCGCCTCGATCCTGCCCTGAGCCGCCCCCCTTGCGCGCGCGCCCGCGGAGGGCCATGCTCGCGCGCGGGGGGACGGTCATGATCCGATCAGTCTGCGTGTTCTGCGGATCGAGCCTCGGCTCGCGGCCCGAGTACGGAGAGGCGGCGCGGGCCTGCGGCCGCGAGATCGCGCGGCGGGGCCTCAGGCTCGTCTACGGCGGCGGCAACATCGGGACCATGGGCGAGCTCTCGCGGGCCGCCCTGTCGGCCGGCGGCGAGGTGGTCGGCGTCATTCCGCGGAGGCTCTACGAACTCGTCGACCACGTCGAGCTGACGGACCTCGTCATCGCGGAGGACATGCACGAGCGCAAGGCCCGCATGGCCCTCGAGGCGGACGCCTTCATCGCCCTGCCGGGCGGCATCGGCACCTTCGAGGAGCTCTTCGAGGCCTGGACCTGGAGGCAGATCGGCTTCCACGCGAAGCCCGTGGGCCTCCTCGAGGTCGCCGGCTTCTACGCTCCCCTCCTCGAATTCCTCGGCCGCGTCTCCGCCGAGGGCTTCCTCAAACGCGCGAGCCTCGAGGAGCTCCTCGTCGACGAGGATCCCGGCCGCCTCATCGACCGCCTCGACCGGCTCGGCCCGCCCGCGGAGACCAAGCTGCCCGAGCGGCGCTAGGCGCGGGGGCGGCGGCGGGCCGCGGCGCCGACGATCAGGGCCGCGAGGGTGACGACGTAGGGCATGGCGAGGATGAAGTCCGCGGGAACCTTCAGGAAACCCTGGGCGTAGTTCGAGAAGGAGTCGGCGACCGCGAAGACGAAGCAGGCCGCGAGGACGCCGGCGGGTCGCCGCCCCCCGAGGTAGATGGCGACGAGGGCGATCCAGCCCCGGCCCGAGCTGATGTTCGGCACGTAGGCGGAGAGGCCGAGGGAGAGGCCCGAGCCGGCGACGCCGCAGGCCGCGCCCGAGACGAGGACGGCGGCGAGGCGGTACGAGGCGGGGTCGAGGCCGAGGGCGGCGACGGACTTCGGGCTCGTGCCCGAGGCGCGCAGCCTCATGCCGAAGGGCGTCCGGGCGATGACGAGCCAGGCGAGGAGGACCGCGCCCCAGCTCGCGTAGGCGAGGATGTCGTGCCGGAAGAGGAGCTCCCCGAGGAAGGGTATGTCGCGCAACGCGGGCAGGGAGAGCCGGGGCAGGGCGGGGATCTTGAAGGGCACGACGCCCTTGGTCTTGTAGACCTGCTCCGAAAGCACGACGGCGAGGCCCGAGGCGAAGAGGTTCGTGGCCAGGCCGGTGATGAATTCGTTGGCGCGCAGCTTGAGCGTGACGAGGCCGTAGAGGGCGGAGAGGGCCATGGACGCGGTTACGCCCGCGAAAAGGCCGACGAGGAGACTGCCCGAGGCGGCCGCGCCGGCGACGCCGAAGAAGGCCCCGATCATGATGAGGCCCTCGAGCGCGATGTTGAGCATGCCCGAGAGCTCGGTGAAGAGGCCGCCCAAGGCCGCGAAGAGGAGGGGCGTCATGATCGACACGGCGTCCCCGAGGACGACGGAGACGGTCGAGAGGGGGCCGGCGCTCACGCGGGCCTCCCCCCGGCGCGGGCCGGGACCCCGCGGGCGCGGCGGAAGGGCGATTCGAGGGCGCGGGCCGTGACGAGGAAGAATACCACCGACTGCACGATCGCCACTATCTCCGAGGTGACGTCGGCGCCGACCATGACCGCCTTGGCTCCCGCCTCGAGGTAGGCGAAGAGGAGGGCCGAGGGGATCATGGCGAGAGGGGCGTTACCCGCTATCAGCGCGACGGCGATGCCGCTCCAGCCCACGCCGGCCGAGAAGCCCTTCATCGCCTTGTGGTAGGTGCCGAGGATCATGGCCGCGCCCGCGAGCCCGTGCAGGGCCCCCGAGAGGGCCATCGGCGCGACCGCGTAGGCGCCCGTGTCGATGCCGGCGTAGCGCGCGAATTCGCCGTTCAGGCCGTAGAGCCTGAGCTCGTAGCCGAACTTCGTCCTCGACGCGAGGAACCAGCAGAGGACGACCGCGGCGAGCGCGATCGCGCAGCCCGCGCTGAGGCTCGAGGGCGGGTAGATCTTGGCGAGGCGGTAGGCGGCGGGGATCGCGACGGTGGTCTGGAAGTTCGAGCCCGGATCCTGAAGGGGCCCGGTGATGAGGAAGTCCCCGAGGAAGATGAAGGCCGCCGAGGCGAGGAAGGAGCTGATGAGCTCGTCGACGCCGAGGGAGCGCTTCAAGAGGCCCGAGAGGGCGCCCAACGCGGCGCCCGCCAGGGCCCCGGCAGCGGCCCCCGCGAACGGGACGATCGGGCCCCCCTCGGGGAAGGCGAGGCAGGTCGCGGCGGTCGCGATGGCTCCGATGTAGACTTGCCCCTCGCCGCCCAGGTTGAAGTTGCGCGACGAGAAGGCAATGCCCACGCCGAGGCCGCAGAGGACCAAGGGGATCGCCGCGTTGAGCATGTTGCCGAAGTAGTAGGCGTTCTTGAAGGGCCCGAGGAAGAAGAGCGCCAGCGCGTCCCAGAACGAGGAGCTGAAGGCCGCGAGGAGGGCGACCGCGGCCGCGAAGGCGCAGGCCAGGGTCAGGGCGAGGGAGAGCGCACGCGCGCCGGCGCGGGCCCCGAGCTTGGCCTTCGGATCCATGTCGCTCAACCTCCCCTTTCGTCCGCGAGGTCGTCCCGCAGG
>CAYNPQ010000002.1:0-5022 GCA_964399065.1 uncultured Treponemataceae bacterium
CGGGTTCGAGGAAACTGCCGCGCCGCAGCGTCTCTCAGCTCTCTCTCGGCGACATGCCGGCGCTTGACAGTGCCCAAGCCGAATGCTAGGATCGGCCAACATCCGTCGGTGTTCCGAGGCCGATCGATGGGCGATTAACTCAGCGGGAGAGTGCTACCTTCACACGGTAGAAGTCACTGGTTCAATCCCAGTATCGCCCATCGAACGGCTTTATTTTTATGCACGATCCCTGGATGTCATACGGAAAACGCGATTGACTGGAATGTCATCACGCGATTCATGCGATCGCGTGATGGCGGCGCCGAAGGCGAACACCACAATCCATTCGATGCATCCATAGCGAGCGCAACGAGCGTTTGAAGCCACTGGTTCAATCCCAGCCCCACCTGTCCGGCAAATTCCGATATCAGACGCGGGACTCGGCTCACCGGATTCGCATAACGTTGCTAATCCCGCCGCGCCGATGAAGGCTCGAGGCTGGTGTCCCGCACTACGCGGGATGCGCGACCGATAACCGCCGCCGTGGCGGCGGTTATCGGTCGCCTTCGAAATGGTCGATTTGATCAGTGCAGGACACTACAGATAGCGGAAGAAGCCCGCGAAGTCGTTGCTGACGCCCATCCTGTCGAGCGCCCCGGAAATCTCGCCCCGGTGATGCGTGTAGTGGTTGAGGACGTGGAAGATCGTCTGCCAGACGATCCGTTCCTGGTCCTCGCCCTTGGAGTTCTTGAACCTGATGGGCTTCCGCAGGTCCTCGGCGGATATCTCCTCGACGAAGGAGACGTAGAGCGAGTCGATCTCCTTCATGGCGGCGGCCAGCCTGGCGTAGTCATCGCCGATCTTGGCCTTGAGGGCATCGATTTCCTCGTCGAGGATGGAGGCTCCGAGGGCCGGATAGTCGCCCAGGACCTTGTATCGCCCCAGCCACGAGACCTCGTACCAGAAACAGTGCTGGATGGTGCCGAGGACGGTCTTGTAGAAGGTTCCCGTTTCCCTGGTCACCACCTGCATTCCCGCGCTTTCTATGGTCGCGATCAGGTTCAGGTTCGCGCCGCGGTTGTACTTCGCCAAGGCCGACATCACCTCTTTCATGGTACAGCTCCTTGTCGGGATCGTTCGCTTCTCACATCAATGCCGCTATCTCAGGATGCCCGTTCTCCTTCGCGAAGTCATGGGCGGTCGCCTTGCTCTTCGACACAAGCCGCGTGTCAGCCCCCGCCGCGAGGAGAAGTTCGACCATTTCCCTGTTCCCTTTCCCCGCCGCCAGCATCAGGGCCGTCTGTCCGTACTTGTCCACCATGTCCACGTCGACCTTCGCTCGCAGCAGAAGTCGGACCATCGGACTGTTGTCGTAATCCACGGCGACAAGCAGGGGCGTCATGCCATTGTGGTCTTGGGTGTTGAGGTCGGCCTTTTCGCGCATGAGCTCGATGACGGCAGCGGTTTGATTCTTCTTGATCGCGGTGAAGATGTCCATGGTGCCACCTCGCTCCACTCGGCTTCTGTCGGTGCCTTCATAAAGCCAAGTCGACGCTATATGCCTTATGATATCCTAAACCTCCGCTATCCCGGGCGCCAGAGCCGTGTTCGAAACCTGATTTGCCGGTACCATTGAAGCTGGATGGCCTCGGCTCTCGGCTGAGACTGGGCATTGGTCGGGAAGGTCAGCATCAAGAATCGCCAGGAGGGATCGACGCCGATGACGGCGTGGTTCCTGATGAGGTAATGGGGGGGAATCCTCGATGATACACTTCCGCTATCAGAACACGAACTGTTACCTCATCCCGTCCGCGGATGGGAAAGGGCTCCTCGCATTCGACGCCGGGTGGCCATGCTCATTCCATGAATACGCCCGGGCGTTGAAGACGACCGGTTTCCATGTCGAACAGATCCGGTGGGCGATCGTCTCCCATTTCCATCTCGACCACGCGGGACTCCTCCGGGACTTCCAGGACGCGGGGATCGAGTGCCTCCTCTTCGAGAACCAAGGCGGGGAGATCGACGAGATGGAGAGGATCATCCGTCCGAAGTACAAGGGCTACAGGCCGATCCTGAAGGAAAGGCTCGTCCATGCCACGATCGCCGGATCAAGGGCCTTCCTCCGGGAGATCGGGATCCAGGCCGAGGTCATCCGGAGCCCGGGGCACTCGGATGACAGCGTCTCCCTTGTCACCGACGGACATGATGTCCTCATCGGGGACTTGTATCCGCTCGCCCAAATCATGCCTGACGACGTGAAGAGCAATGCCAGTTGGGACAGGATCCAGGAACTCGGCGGACGGCGCATCTGGCCGAGTCATGCGGAGCCCTTCGAGATGGATCGATAGTCAGGTCTGGTCGTCGCCTAACGCTTCTGCAGTTTCGGGAAGCGCATGTCGCGTTCGATTTCGGTGTAGATCGCCACGTCCATGCCGCGGGTCGGGTGGAGGATCAGGTCGGTGTTGAGGAAGGCGAGGTTCTTCGCCTCGCTGCGGACCATGGTCTCCTGGTCGCGGGAGAGCGAGTCGAAGAGGCGGCCCGATTCGGCGAAGGCGGCCATGGCCGCGGCGCGGCGGCGCGCGTCGCCGACCCGGGCCGCGGCCTTGTAGATCGCCGCGCCGTAGTTGTTCTGCGCCTTCATGAGGAGGTCGACTATCTCTCCCTGCGAGGGGCGCTCCTGGGGCGAGGGCATGTCGATCTGCTCGAGCTCGCGCTGCATGGACTCCACGACGCGGCGGAACGAGCCCTCGGCGGCGAAGAAGTCGCCGCGGGCGTAGAGGGCGTCGCCGAAGGCGTAGGTCAGGTAGGGGCTTTCCTTGCCGTCGAGGCCGGCCTTGAGGAAGAGGGGGAGGGACTCGGCGGTCCGGCCCGCGCGGTAGTGGATGTAGGCGCGCTTGTAGCGCGTGTCGGGCGTGTCGTAGCCGTCGGCGGCCGCGCGCTCGAAGAGGCGCAGGGCCTCCTCGCGGTCGTCGCGCTGCCAGTACGCCACCTCGCCGAGCCCGGCGTAGGCCTCGGCGAAGCGCGGGCCGCGCTTCAGGCGCCTCAAGTCGAGGCCGCGCTCGTACTCCGACGCGGCGGCGGCGTAGTCCTGCTCGGCCGAGAGCCACTCGCCGGCCGCCAGGCGGTAGCGGCCGCGCCAGACCAGGCTGTCGATGTACATGGCCTGGCGCTTGGCGCCGAGGCCGATCTGCGAGGAGAAGGTCTTGATGGCGTTGTCCAGGGCCTTCCGCTCCTCGTCCTTGGAGCCCGCCTTCTTGAAGTAGCGCGCGAAGTGGTAGTGGGTCTCGGGCAGGGAGGGGTCCTTGACCGCGGCGGCGGTCAGGGCGATGCGCACGAAGTCCATTTCGCCCCGGTCGAGGAGGTAGCCGCCGAGCTCGGCGAGGGCCTTCGCGCCGAGGGGTATCTTCTTGTACTCCTCGGCGACGCGCCCGGCGAGGTAGTGTGTCGCGAGGGGCTCGATCTCCTTGTAGACGTCGGTCCTGATGAAGTAGAGGAGCATCCGCTCCATGTACTCGTCGAGCTGGCCGTAGCGCTCGATGAGGCCGGCGTAGGCGCGCCTGGCCTCCTCGTACTGCCGCGGATCCTCCTCGGCCCAGTCGAGGTGGATGTCGCCGAGGAGGAGGAGGCCCTCCTTGTTGAAGTAGTCCCAGGAGAGGAGGCCCGACATGCCGCGCGTGGCGGGGGGATCGCCCGGCCTCGGCACTCCCTTGAGGACCTTGACGGCCTCCTCGAACTTGAGCTGGTCCTTCTCGAGCCTGGCCCAGTCGAGGATGGCCCTCGTCTCCTTGGGCTTGCGGGCGACGAGGTCGGCGTACTTGCGCTCGGCGAGGGGATACTGCCGCCTCGCGACGTAGGCCTCGGCGTAGCGGTAGTACCAGGAGTCGTACTCCTTGAGGCCGCGCGCCTTCGCGAAGGCGGCCTCGGCGTCGGGGTAGCGGCTCTGCGCGATCAAGCGGTAGCCCGCGCGGTACGAGGCGTCGGCGGCGAGTGCGGTGTAGACGAAGCGGTAGCCGAGCCAGCCGAGGACTCCCGCGACGGCGACCGCGAGGAGGGCCATCCGCAGGACGGGCAGGACGGTGTGGATGAGGATGTAGAGGAAGCTCCCCTTCTCGGCCTCGAAGGCGGCGCCGGTCCTCTTCTCGAAGCCCTTGGGGATCTCGATGCGGCGCTTGACGATGCGCGACGCAAGGAGGGCGGCGTCCTCCGCCGCGACGCCCTCGACCATGGCCCAGACGAGCTTGGAGCGCTGGGCCATGCTCCCTTTCTCGTAGGCGAGGGCCTCCTCGATGGCCACGCGGAGGTTGAGGGGGTAGGAGAGGAGGGCGTCCTGCAGGTGGTCGACCTGGGCGTCGGAGAGGGAGACGGCCTTGTACTTCTCCTCGGCGCGGGGTCGCGCGGGCGCGGCGCGGGGCGGGGGGGCGGCCTTGGCCTGCTCGGCGCCGGGCTCGCCGAAGCCGCCCCACTCGCGGTCGAGGTTGAAGGTCTCGGCCTCCCCCGCCTCGCCGAGCGAGGCGAGCTCGGTGTCGAGGTCGGCGCCGAGGCCGGCGCCCGCGCCGGGCAGGCCGAATCCGCCGCCGCCGGGCTCCTCGAAGCTGAAGGATTCGAAGGCGTCGGCGGCGGGAGCCTCCGCGGCGGCTCCGCCGGGGGCTTCCTCGAAGCCGACGAGGGATTCGGCGGCCTCGGGTGCGGCGGCCCCGCCGGCAGGAGCCTCACCGAAGCCGAAGTCCGGTATGGCGAATTCGTCCGCGGCGGCGCTCTGGCCGCCGGATGGCGCGCCGAGATCGCCCTCCCCGCCGAAGCTCTGCTCGAGATCGGGCAAGGCGAATTCCTCGGCGGCTGCCGGTGCTTCCGCGGACTCGGCGGGGGCGGCCTCCTCGAGGCCGGGGATCTCGAAGGCTTCCTCGGGCGCGGCGGCCGACTCGAGTGGGGCGGCCTCCTCGAGGCCGGGGATCTCGAAGGCTTCCTCGGGCGCGGCGGCCGACTCGAGTGGGGCGGCCTCCTCGAGGCCGGGGATCTCGAAGGCTTCCTCGGGCGCGGCGGCCG
>CAYNPQ010000002.1:5122-12968 GCA_964399065.1 uncultured Treponemataceae bacterium
TCGGGGCGGCCTCCTCGAGGCCGGGGATCTCGAAGGCTTCCTCGGGGACGCCGGCTGATTCGATCGGGGTGGCCTCCTCGAGGCCGGGGATCTCGAAATCTTCCTCGGGCGCGGCAGCCGTCTCGAGTGGGGCGGCCTCCTCGAGGCCGGGGATATTGAAGGTCGCTTCGGGAGCGCCTAACGCCTCGATGGAAGCCGGTTCTTCAAGTCCGGGGATCTCGAAGGCCTCTACGGCCGCGGCCGGGGGCGCGACTTTCGTCGGTGGGGCGCTTTTCGCGGGAGGGAAGACCGGCTCGGGGGCCAGGAGGGATTCGAGGTCGTCGAGCCCCCCACCTTGTTCCTCGACCTTGTCAGGCGCCTCGAGGCCGGCGAGCGAGCCGAGGAAGTCGTCGAGCGATTCGCTCTCCTCGGCGCCCGCGGCCGATTCCTCGGGGCCGGAAGGCGCGAGGAGGGCCTCGAGCTCGGCGCCCATGGACGCGGACTCGTCGCTTTTCTCGAGGGGAAGGGAATCGAGGAGGGCCGCGAAGTCGGGCGGGAGGCCCTCGTCCGGGGCGGCGGCGCGGGGCTTCGGCGCGGCCGGGCCGCCCTTGGCGGAAGGCGACGCCGACGCCGCGGCGGATTGGGGCGGGGCTTGCACGTCTTCGGGGCTTTCCCCCCAGCGCGCGAGGACCTCCGCCTCGCGGGAAAGCGCGGCGAGATCGCGCTTGAACCGTTCGATGTCCTGGAGCCGCGGCATGGTTTCCTTGCTTATATTAACGGACGAAATGCGGCTTTGTATAGGAAATACGTCGCCGCGAGCGATCAGGGTAAAGGCCGGGGAGCGCGGCGGCCGATACTAGGAACGGAAATGCGGATCACCAAGCGAATGCTCCTCGCGGCGGCGGCCTCGGCCCTCCTCTCGGGCGCCGCGTGGGCCGAGGATAAGGCCGCTCCCGCCCAGCCCAAGCCGAGCGCCATGGGGATCGACTCCCTCCCCCTCCACCTCCTTCTCTCGGGCATGAGGCACGCGGGCCCTCCCCGCGCCTTCGAGGACCGCATGGTCTTCTCGGCGGAGGGCCCCTACCGCTTCGTCGGCGCGGCCTTCCAGCACGAGGGCTTCGCGAAGATACACGCCTTCGAGCGCAACGCCCACGGGATCTTCGTCCTGGCCTACCCCGTGCCCCTGAAGCGCCGCGATCCCCTGGTCTACCGCCTCGTCGTCGACGGCGCCTGGACGCCGGACGAGCGGAATCCCCGCCGGACGGTCGACCCGCGCGGCGGGCTCGAGCTCTCGGTCGCCGACCCGCCCTACCTGAGCGACCTCCACCTCGGGAAATACGTCATCCTCGCCGAGGACGGCCGCACCGCGCGCTTCGTCTTCCAGGCCCGGCCGGGAGAGATCGTCTCGGTCTGCGGCGACTTCGACAACTGGGATCCCTTCATCCACGAGATGCCCGAGACCTCCCCCGGCACCTACGAGCTCGCCCTTCCCCTGCCCCCGGGGATCCACTATTATGCCTTCGTCTACCGCGGGGAGTTCGTCGCCGATCCGCTCAACCCGGAGAAGGCGGTGAACGGGGAGGGCCGCCTCGTCTCGGTGATCGTCGCCGGAGGCTGAGCCCCGTCCCCGCCCGGGCGCGATGCCCGGAATCGAGGAGGAGGGCATGGGCGAAGAGGCCCGCGCGCTGGTCGCGCGCATGACGCTCGAGGAGAAGGCTTCCCTCTGCTCCGGGGCGGACAAGTGGCGCTTGAAGGGGATCCCGCGGCTGGGCCTCCCTTCCGTCATGGTCACCGACGGGCCGCACGGCCTCCGCAAGACGGCCGGGCCCTGCGACCGCCCGGGTATTTCGGACAACGTGCCGGCGACCTGCTTCCCCACGGCCTCCGCCCTCGCGAGCTCCTGGGACCGCGACCTCCTCCGCGAGGTCGGCCGCGCCATCGGCGAGGAAGCCCTCCAGGAGGACGTGGCCGTGGTCCTCGGCCCGGGCGTCAACCTGAAGCGCTCGCCCCTCTGCGGCCGCAACTTCGAGTACTTCTCCGAGGACCCCTTCCTCGCGGGCGAGATCGCGGCGGCAATGATAGCCGGGACGCAGTCGGTCGGCGTCGGCACCTCGCTCAAGCACTTCGCGGCGAACAACCAGGAGCACCGGCGCATGACGATCGACTCGGTCGTCGACGAGCGCAGCCTCCGCGAGCTCTACCTCACTGCCTTCGAGCGCGCGGTCCGGGCCTCCGGGCCCTGGACGGTGATGTGCTCGTACAACCGCCTCGGGGGCGAGTACTGCGGCCAGGACGCGCGGCTCCTCGACGGGATCCTCCGCCGGGAGTGGGGCTTCGAGGGCCTCGTCGTGACCGACTGGGGCGCCTGCGACGACCGCGTCGCCGGGCTGGCCGCGGGGCAGGACCTCGAGATGCCCTCGAGCGAGGGCGAGAACGACGCTCGCATCGTCGCGGCCGTCCGGGAGGGCAGGCTCGACGAGGCGACCCTCGACCGCGCCGCGGCTCGCGTCGTCGACCTGGTCCTCAAGGCCGCCGCCGCGCGGCGGCCGGGCTTCCGCTGCGACGGGGAGGCCCACCACGAGCTCGCGCGGCGCGCCGCGGCCGAGTCCATGGTCCTCCTCAAGAACGAGGGGAAGGCCCTGCCCCTGCGGCCCGGCGCGCGCGTCGCGGTGTCCGGGGCCTTCGCGAAAAGCCCGCGCTACCAGGGGACGGGCTCCTCGCAGATGAACCCGCGGAGGCTCGAGGCGGCCTGGGATGCGATTTCGCGCATCGCGCCGGACGCGAGCTGGTCGGCGGGCTACCGCCTCGACTCGGACGAGCCCGACGCGGCGCTGATCGCCGAGGCCGCCGCGGCCGCGCGGGGCGTCGAGGCGGCCGTCGTCTTCGCGGGCCTGCCCCACCACTACGAGCTCGAGGCCCTCGACCGGGAGCACCTCCGCATGCCGCCCGCCCACGTCGAGCTCATCCGCGCCGTGGCCGCGGCCAACCCCCGCACCGTCGTCGTCCTCTCGAACGGCGCCCCCGTGGAGATGCCCTGGCTCGGGGAGGCCGAGGCCGTCCTCGAGGCCTACCTCTCCGGCGAGGCCGGCGGCGCCGCCGTGGCCGAGGTCCTCTTCGGCGCCGCCTGTCCCTCGGGCAAGCTTGCCGAGACCTTCCCCCGCGCCCTCGAGGACCTGCCCTCGACCCGCTGGTTTCCCGGCGGCCCCTCGACCGTGGAGTACCGCGAGGGCCTCTACGTGGGCTACCGCTGGTTCGACTCCGCGCGCCGCGAGCCCCTCTTCCCCTTCGGCCACGGCCTCTCCTACGCGCGCTTCTCCTACTCGCCCCTCGAGCTCTCCGCCTCGCGGATCCGCGAGGGTGAGCCCCTCCGCGCCTCGCTCGAGGTCAGGAACGAGGGGGAGGTCGCGGGGGCCGAGATCGTGCAACTCTACGTCCGCGACCCCGAGTCGACGGCGTACCGGCCGGCGAAGGAGCTCAAGGGCTTCGCGAAGCTCCGGCTCGGGCCCGGCGAGTCGCGCAGGGTCGAGTTCGAGCTCGACGCGCGGGCCTTCGCGTACTACGACCCGGCCCTGCCGGGCTGGCGCGTCGAGAGCGGGACCTTCGAGCTGATGGCCGCGGCCTCCTCGGCCGACATCCGCTCGCGCGCCGAGGTCTTCGTGGAATCGGCCCTCGCGCAGGAACCTTCCGACGGCGGGCTCCGCGCGGCCGCGCCCGCGTATTTCGCTCCCGCGGCGGGACTCGACATGGACGACGAGGCCTTCGCCGCCCTCCTCGGCCATGCTCCGCCGCCCAACGCGCCGCCTGGCCGGCCATTCGGCCCCAACTCGACCCTGGGCGACGTCCGGTCAGGCCTCCTCGGCTCCATCGTCCATCGCGCCGTCATGGGGCAGGCGATGGCCGAGCTCGGGGGCGACGGCGGCGAGGCCGCGCGGCGCTTCGCCGAGGGCATGGCGCGCGACCTGCCGCTGCGCGGCCTCGTCACGGCCGGCGGCGGCGCGTTCGACTTCGCGATGCTCGACGGCCTCCTCGAGGCGCTGAACGGCAGGCCGCTCCGGGGTCTCCTCCGCCTCGCCGCGGCGGCGTTCAGGAAGGGGCGGCGGCGAGCCCGGCGGCCCTGAGCGCGGCGAGGGCGTTGCCTGCGGTGCGGCGCCGGAGCTCGACGATGGACTCGCGGGAGGCGTAGGCCGAGTGGTCCGTGAGGACCACGCCGGGGAAGGAACGGAGGCGGCTGCCCTGCGGGAGGGGCTCGGCGACGAAGACGTCGAGCCCCGCGCCGCCGAGGCGGCCCGCCGAGAGGGCCTCGACCAGGGCTTCCTCGTCGACCACGGCCCCGCGCGAGACATTGACCAGCACCGCGTCGCGCTTCATGAGGCCGAGCTCGCGGCGGCCCACGAGGCCGCGGGTCTCGGGCTTGAGGGGGACGTGCAGGGAGACCCAGTCCGAGGCGGCGAGGAGCTCGTCGAGGGACGCGGGCCTGACCGCGGCGCCGAGGGCCGCGGGGGCGGCGCCGAAGGCGGCCTCGATCCGCCCCTCCGTGATATGGGGGCTCCACACGAGGATCTCGCGGAAGCCGAGGCCGAGTGCGGCCTTGATGAGGTGCCGGCCCGTGCCGCCGAAGCCGAGGACGCCGAGGACGGAGCCTTCGACGCGCCGGTTCGCCGACGCGGCGTTCCAGGAGCCCGCGCGCACGCCGCGGTCCCGCAGGGGAAGGGAGCGGGCCGAGGCCAGGATCAGGGCGAGGGCGTGCTCGCCGACCTCGGCGTCGCAATAGCCGGGCACGTTGGCGACGGCGATGCCGCGCCGGGCCGCGGCCTCGACGTCCACGTTGTCGAGGCCGATCCCGTAGCGCGCGATGATCTTGCAGCGCTCGAGGCAGTCGATGGCCGCGCCGTCGACCGGGGCCAGGTTCACGAGGAGGGCGTCGGCCTCGCGGCCGGCGGCGGCCACGTCGGAGGAGCTCCGGCAGCTCGCGACCGCGAGCTCGACCCCCGCCGGCTCGAGCACTTCCCGCTCGATCGCGCTGTCGCCGAAGCGGTTGTCCGTGATCACCGCGAGAGGCCTGCGAGCCCCGCCCTCTCCTGCCGCCATCCGCGCCTCCGTGGAAGACGGCCGGGCCGGGGTCAGTCCCCGTCCCTCGCCGCCTCTTTGAGTATCGGCCGCCCGGGGCGGGAGCCTGAACGGCGCGAGCGCTCGACGAGGCCGAGGAGGGCGACGCCCGCCGCCGCCGCGGTCGCGACGATCCCGAGGAGGGGCCAGACCGGCCCGAGGCCCGAGCGGGCGACGATGCCGCCGACGATCGAGGAGCTGACCGCGAAGCCGGTTCCGCCGATGATGGGCAGCACTGATTGGAAGCGGCCGCGGTGGCTCATGGGCGTGTGGTTCGCCACGTAGGCCCCGTCGCTCGTCGCGTTGACGATCTCGCCGAGGGTCCAGACCGCGGTCGAGAGATAGAGGAGGAAGGGCGTCCTCGCGACCGCGACCATGGCGAAGCCGGCCGCGAAGAGGAGGCCCGCGACCGCGACGACGAAGACCGGCTCGCGCTTCTTCGTCAGGGCGACGACGGGCGTCGCGAGGAGTATGACGAGGACGGCGTTGAGGGTCATGAGGCCGCCGTAGAGCGAGGCGCCCGATGCGCCGAACCAGGACTCGGTCTGGAGGGGCAGGGCGAAGCGGTGCTGGGCGTACACGAAGCCGTAGAGGGTCGTGATGAGGGTGTAGGCGAGGAGGAAGGGCCTCGAGGCCAGGGCCGAGACCAGGCCGCCGCGATGGGCCTCCTCGGAGGAGCCGGAGCCGAGGCTCGCCTCGATCTGGGCCTCGCTCGGCTTGGTCTCGGGCACGAGGGCGGCCACGATCGCGAGGGCGCAGGCCACGGCGATCGCGTTGCCCCAGAAGAGCCAGGAGGGCGCCGCGTGGAAGAGGTAGCCCGCGATGAGGGGCCCGCAGGCGAAGCCGAGGTTGTGGCCGAGATAGAGGAGGGAGAAGGCGGCCTGCCGGTTCTCGGGCCTCGTGAGGTCGGTCTGCATGGCGGTCCGCGCGGGATCGGTGACGCCGTCGAAGAAGAGGCAGGCGAGCACGAGCCAGGGCACGGCCGCGGAGTCGCCGAGGAAGCCGCAGGGCACGAAGCAGAGCCCGACGAGGGCCTGGGACCAGAGCATCACCTTGCGTCGTCCGAGCCGGTCGGCGAGCCTGCCGCCGATCACGTTGCCGGGTATGTAGGCGAGGCTCGTCAGGAGCATGAAGTTGCCGGCCCGGTCCGGGGCCCAGCCGAGGCGCTGGGTCAGGAAGAGGGTCATGAAGGGGAAGACGAAGATGCCGACGCCGTTGACGACCGTGGCCAGGAAGAGGGCGTAGATGGGCCCGGGAAGGCCGCGGTACATCGAGAACATGGCTTCCAGGCGCCCTGCGGCGCCCATCCGGCGGGACATGGGATCCTCCTGTCGGTCGCGAGCATACACGGGGGGCCGGACGCGGGCTAATCCCCCATCTTGATGGTTGCGGGGCGCCGGGATAGGATGGCCGCATGAAAGGCGTCATCGTCGCGGCCGGCTACGGCACCCGCTTCCTGCCCGTCACCAAGACCGTGCCCAAGGAGCTCCTTCCCGTCGGCACCAAGCCCTCGATCGCGTACATCGTCGAGGAGTTCGTCGCCTCGGGGATCGAGGACATCGTCGTGATCAGCTCGCGCCGCAAGAAGGCCCTCGAGGACTACTTCGACCGCGAGGTCGAGCTCGAGGAGATCTTCCGCCGCGAGGGCAAGGCCGACAAGCTCGCCCTCGTCGCGCCCCCCGCGGCCCGCGTCTCGTTCGTGCGCCAGGCCGAGATGCGCGGCACCGGCCACGCCCTCCTCCAGGTGAAGTCCCTCGTCGGGGAGGAGCCTTGCGTCGTCGCCTATCCCGACGACCTCCACGTGGGCGCCAAGCCCCTCGCCCGGCAGCTCATCGAGGTCTTCGAGCGCACGGGCAAGTCCGTGCTGGCCACCGTCCTCGAGCCCGGCGACGTCTCGCGCTACGGCGTCGTCGATCCGGAGCCGGACGGGGTCGGCGTGCGCGGCTTCGTCGAGAAGCCGCCGCGCGGCCGGGAGCCGAGCCACGAGGTCTCGATAGGGCGCTACCTCTACACGCCGGAGTTCTTCTCGATCCTCGAGGAGGGCTGGAGGAAGCACTCGGGCGGCGAGTACTTCCACACCTACGCCCTCGACCGCCTCATCGCCGCGGGCAAGGTCGCCTTCAAGCGCATCGAGGGCGAGCGCCTCGACACGGGCGACCCCGCGGGCTACCTCGAGGCGATCCTCCGCGACGCGGCCGCGAGCCCGAGCCTCAGGCCGGTGCTCGAGCGCCTGACGCGCGAGTTGCTCGCGGCGCGTTAGGCGCTTTTCAAGTCCGCGCCAGGCGAGCTAGAGCTTGAGGTCGGGGATCGGCGGATCGTAGCCCGGGGAGCGCTGGTAGTACAGGATCCGGAGCGCGTCCTTGCCGATCATCGCCTCGCGGAACGCGTCGACGGCCTTCTTCATCTCCTTGGGCAGGTAGAAGCCCTTGCCCCCCGAATCCCAGGCCTTGAAGTACTTCTTGTCGACCATGAGCTTGAGCTCGGCCCGCGCGTCCGCGGGCTCGACGGGCTTGGCGACGTCTTTCACCGCGGCGAGGAAGGCCGCGTAGCGCCGCTCGTAGATGGGCGTCGTGATGTGGTCGATGTTCCGGACGAGGTACTTGCTCTCCCGCGGGTCCTTGACCGCCTCGGGCAGGCGCACGAAGCCGTAGACGGGCTCGGCCTTGTCCCACCACTCGGCGGCCATCCAGGTGCTCTTCGCCTCTTCGTCGCGGTAGTAGCCGCGCACGAGGAAGGCCTCGCCGGGCTTGAGGAGGAACTT
>CAYNPQ010000002.1:13068-33467 GCA_964399065.1 uncultured Treponemataceae bacterium
CGTCGCGGTAGTAGCCGCGCACGAGGAAGGCCTCGCCGGGCTTGAGGAGGAACTTGGGCTTCGCCGCGCCCGGGGCGGCGGGCTTCTCGAAGACCTCGAGGGGGCCGAGCTCCGAGACCGCGAGGCCGCCCGATTTCCAGAAGCTCGCGATGTTGCGGCCGTAGATCTTGAGGCCATAGTGCCTGAGGGCCTCGAGGTCGCTGATATTTTTCCAGAACACTCCGAGGGCGGCGAGGATGCCCAGCGCGAGCGCCATCTTGATGACGGGCGAGAGGCAGCCGCCGGCGTTGGACCGCGTCGGCTTCGTCAGGCCCTGGCCGCAGTTGGGGCAGGTCCAGTCCTCCTCGCCGTCCCGGACGGTGAAGCTCTTGTGGCAGGTGGGGCAGGTGTAGCGCATGGTCACTTCCTGTAGGGGAGGGGTATTCCGGCGAACTCGAAGAGGCCGGCGTCGAAGTCGAGGTAGAGGGGGGCGGCCGCGGTCCTGCCCGCGAAGAGCATCCGCGCCTTGACGGAGAGGCCGGCGGGAACTTTTGCCGCGGCCGCGAGGTCGCCCGACTGGGCCCCGACGACGACGGACTTCGCGGCCAGCTCGGCGCCCGCCGCGTCCACGATGCGCGATTCCGAGCTCCACAGGGAGATCTCGCGGGCCCGGAGGATGAGCTCGCGCCTCTCCTCGGCCTTGTTCGTGACCATGAGGCCCACGTGGATATCGTCGCCTTCCCGCCGGGTCGAGACGACCTCGACGAGCCAGCCCTCCTTCTCCCTCCGGAAGCCGGCGGCGAGCCTCCCCGGCGGCGCGTCGGGGACCGGGGTCGCCGCCTTGCCGGCGAGCCTGAAGCTCCAGCTCATCGGCCGGGCCTCGCGCTCGAGCTCGAGGGCGTCGTCCATCGCCAGCTTGGTCTTGAGGTAGGGATTGAAGGCGAGGTAGAAGGCCGCTCGGTTGGGCTCGGCCTGCTCGACGAGGACCTCGTTCCCCGCGACTTTCGCCCGCACCGCCATCGTGAGCGTGCTGTCGGACTCGAAGGTGAGTTTCCCGCTCCCGTCCTCGCGGAGGGCGACCGTGCCGAGGGCCTTGTCGCCCGTCCAGCTGCCGGCGATGCCCGCGAGGCCCTGCGCGGCGCAAGGCCTCGCGAGGACCGCGGCGGCCAGCGCCGACAGGATCAGGGCGGACGGGAGCATCGAGTTTTTCATTCTTTTCTCCGCGTTCCCGGGTGATCGCGCCCTCGCCCCTTCGCGGGGCAAGGACGATGGATCAAAGTATAGCGCGGAGACGAAGGAGCGCCAGCCCGGCCGCGGGTTCCCCGCGCGGCGACGGCTTCATCCGCCCCGGCGATCCGGGGTATCATCCGTGCCGGGGGGCGTGATGGACGACGAAGAGGACAAGATGCCCGAGCTCAGCAACGCCGAGGTCGCGAGGCTCCTCGACCAGGCCCTCGTGCGCTTCAGGAACTGGAGGCTCGAGGCCGAGACGAACCCGAACCCGCGGATGGTCCATTCCCTCGCCAACATCCTCTCCCTCGTCGACGCCCTGACCGAGGCGGGCGGGAAGAAGATGCAGTACTCCTACAAGGATCTCCTCGCCGGCATGGCCCGCCTCGTGGACGACACGGCCCGGCTCAACAACACCGTCGTGTCGGCCCTCGACGACGACTCGGTGAGCCGGGCGGAGCTCCAGACCATCTCGGAGCGGCTCGTCGACCTCGTCAATTCCGCGATGCGCCTCGTGCGCCTCCTCCAGGAGTCCTTCGCCGACGGAGAGGCCCGCTCCGCGATCCGCCTCGTCGAGAGGCCGCTCCTCGGACCGGGCCTGCCCGACGCGAGCGGGCCGGGCCGATCCGGCGAGGCGGGGGAACGCGATGTCCCTTGACCGGATCGATCTCGATGAGTACGGGAACGTCGTCTTCCTGACGGGGGCCGGCGTCTCCGTGGCCTCGGGCATACGGCCTTACCGCGGGCCCGACGGCCTGTGGAACGACGAGACGCTCGTGAAGTACGCGCACATCGAGACCTTCCGCGAGGATCCGCTGGGCGTCTGGCGTCATTGGTGGAAGTTGCGCGAGCTCGCCCTCGCAGCCCGCCCGAACGCGGCCCACGAGGCCCTGGCCCGCCTCGAGGCGGCGAGGCCGGCCGGGACTGCCTTCGCCCTCGTCACCCAGAACGTCGACGGACTGCACGCCCGCGCGGGCAGCCGCGCGATCGAGTACCACGGCAACGCCCTCCGCAGCCGCTGCTCCGACCCGCGCTGCGGCCTCCCGCCCTTCGAGGATCCGAGCGTCGCCGGCGAGGGGGTCCCCGCCTGCCCGCGCTGCGGCGCGCCGCTCCGGCCCGACATCGTGCTCTTCGGGGAGGCCATCCCCGAGGCCGCGCGGGAGGCCGCCGCCTCGGCCCTCGCGGCCTGCGACCTCTTCGTCGCGGTCGGCAGCTCGGGCACGGTCTATCCCGCGGCGGCCTTCGTGGAGGCG
This sequence comes from uncultured Treponemataceae bacterium, assembly GCA_964399065.1. Taxonomy (GTDB): domain Bacteria; phylum Spirochaetota; class Spirochaetia; order Treponematales; family Rectinemataceae; genus JAKLFE01. The sequence continues at coordinate 15,531 of CAYNPQ010000002.1, forward strand.
GCGCGGAGGGCCGGGGCGAGGACCGTCTACCTCAACCTGCGGCCGATCGACGCGTTGGGCGGAACAGGAGAGTTCGACGACGTCGTCCTCGGCCCCGCCGAGGAGACTTTGCCGCGGGTGTTCGGACTGGCGGCCCCGACCCGCGTTTCGCCGGTCCGTCCGCACGAGGATATTCCCGGGCGTCGCGATGACCGGCGATGAGGGATGGCGATGGATATCACGATCGACCCCCGCGACGCGCTGCGCGTCACGGCGACCGCCACGCGCGGCCGCGATATCGGCGTAGGGTACCAGCTCGGGCTGGGCGGGCGCCGGCTCTCGCCGACCTCGCTCTCCGCGGCGTCGGGCTCCGCGCGCGCGGAATTCGCCGATTCGGCCGGTCTCGCGGCGACGATCGAGGACTCCTTCGAAGAGTCGGGCCCCCTCCTCGTCATGACGCGCCGCTGGACCTTCCTGCGCACGGGTCCCTGGTCGCTGAGCGCCTCCTTCCGCGCCGAGATCGGGAAGGCCGAGGTCTTCGTCCCCGCGGTCCTTTACCGCGGGAACGAGACGGGAAAGGGCGCCTTCCCCAAGCGCGGACTCGCGGAGTCCTGGTCCTTCCTCGAGACGCGCAGTCCCGTCCCCGCCTGCGTCCAGCTCGACGGCGGGAGCGAGTCCCTCATCTGCGCGGCTTCGCCCGCTTCCGAGACGGCCTTCCTGGCCTCGGCGGAGGGCGCGACGCAAGGCGGCGCGGGCATCGCGTCCTTCGAACTGCCCGCCTGCGAGCGGCCCTTCGCCTACGCGGGGAAGACCTCGCGCGTCGCCGCGGGTGAGCGGCCGGAGGGCCTCCGCTTCGCCGAGGGCGAGCTGCCGGCCGTCGTCGAGCGCCGTTTCCACTGCGCCTTGCTCGATCGAGGAGGGCGCTCCGGCCTCTCCGCCTACAGGGATTTCGTCGAGTCCCTGGCGGCGGCCCCTGGCGCGGGCGCGGCGCCGACCCGCGGCGAGGCCGGCGGCCGCTTCGTGCCCTGGCGGGAATACGAGGCGCGCAAGACGGCCCACCTCCTGTCCCTCGTCGAAACCGTTCCCGGGGGCGGGACCGCCTACCTCGCGATGGGCAGGCGGAACGGGGAGCTGCAGGGCATCTACGACTACACGGCGGGCTCCTTCCTGGTGAAGAGCCTCGAGGGGGCCCTCGTCCTCGCGCGCACCGCGGATCCGGGCGGATACGCCGAGCCATTCCTCCGCCGCCTCTCCGACGCGCTCGGCGTCGAGCCCGGACCGGCCCTCCTCCTCGAGGCGAGCGAGCGCATCGGGCGCTTCTTCCTGGCGGGCGAGCGCGGGCCGGGCATCCACCAGGATTGCCGCGACCTGGCCCGCGGGATCTGGGGCGGATACCTCGGCATCTCCGAGCACGACGAATTCCGCCGCCAGGTCAACGCCCGCTGCAACGGCGAGGTCATGAAGGCCTACGTCCAGTTGTACGAGGAGCTCCGCGGCCGCGGCCGGGACCTGCCCGAGTTCCTCGAGCTCCCGCGGCGCGTCGCGCGCTTCTACGTGGATCGACAGCTCGGAGGCGATCGCGACGGCTCCTTCGGGAGGTGGTGGTCCCTCGACGGCGAGAGCGTGGATTCGCTCGGCACCAACGGCGCCTATGTCGCCTCCTTCCTCGTCGCGCTCGAGCCGCATTCCGACGACAAGGATCGCCTGGCCGCCGCCATCGAGCGCGCCGGCGCCTGCTACGCCCGCCTCGCCGAGGCCGGCGACTTCTTCGCGGACACGCTCGACGCCGATTCCTGCGACAAGGAGGCCGGCCTCGCCCTGCTCGCGCTGTTCCTGGACCTGTTCGAGCGCGACGGGAACCGCGCCTGGCTGGACAGGGCGAGGGACGCGGCGGAATTCGCCCTGTCCTGGATCTGGCAGTACGACTGCCCCTTCCCCCCGGGCACGCCCCTGGACGCGCGACGCTTCTCCACCCGCGGCATGACCTCGGTGTCGGTGGCGCACCACCACCTGGACTTCTACGGCATGTCCATGGCCTACGATTTCCTCAGGTACGCCGAGCATTCCGGCGACGGATTCTACCGGTCGCAGGCGGAGCTGATGCTCCGGGCCTGCAGGCAGCTCGTCGCCGGCCCTGAAGACTACCTGGGCCGCTCCGCCGAGGACGTCGGCTGGCAGCCCGAGCAGATCAACCACACGGCCTGGGATTACTTCGACCGGCCGGAGCGGCGGGCCGGCCACTTCGACATCGACATCGCCTGGGTCGTCGTGCTCGGCCTCGGGGCCTACCAGCGCGTGAAGGCGAGGTATCCCGAATCGCTCGAGCGCTCGGGAGGGGAGGCGTGACTCCTCCTCAGCCCCCGAGCGCGGCGACGGCCTCGATTTCGACCAACGCGTCCTTGGGCAGGCGGGCGACCTCGACCGTGCTCCTCGCGGGGAAGTCGCCCTTGAAGAAGGTCGCGTAGACCTCGTTCATCGCCGGGAAGTCCCGCATGTCCTTGAGGAACACGGTGGTCTTGAGGACCGAGCCCATCGTGGCGCCGGCGGCCTCGACTATGGCCTTCACGTTCTCGAGGGCGCGCCTCGCCTGGTCCGCGACGGCCGGGGGGATCGCCCCCGTCGCGGGATCGATCGGCGTCTGCCCCGAGACGAAGAGGAGGTTCCCGAAGGCGATGCCCTGGGAATAGGGTCCGATAGGCGCGGGCGCCTGCTCCGTCCTGATCGCTTTCCTCATGACTCGTCCTCCTTCGCGGGCCTCGACGCCCGGCCTTCAATCCACGGTGATCGACTTGGATACGTTCTTCGGCGCGCGCGAGCGCGGGGCGCTCGCGGCGACGAAGCCCTTCGGTCTTCGTCGGTGTTCATTCGCACCCGGACGCGCCCGTCAATCCACCGTTATCGACTTGGATACGTTCTTCGGCGCGTCCGGGTGCACGCCGTGGTCGGCGACGCGCAACGCGTCGAGCCAGGCCATCTTCTTCACCGACATCCGGTAGGCGAGGTACTGGAGGAGCACCGCGGCCGCGAAGACGAACTGCCGCGGGTCGCCGGTGTGGGGGACCTCGATGTAGTTCGACCAGTACGAGTCGTTGCCCATCGGCCTGCCCTCGACGGCGGCCGCGAGGTCGGGCCGCCTCTCCGCGATGAGGACGATGTCGGCGCCGCGGATCTTGTGGGTGTGGACCTGGCTCACCGTGACGCGGACGTCGCGCTCCTCGGGCGGGCAGACGAAGACGAGGGGGTAGTCGCGGAAGGCGGACTCGAGGATCGCCGGTCGTTCGCGCAACGCGTCGAGGGCGGGGAGCCGGGCCAGGGCGGGGTCGGCGGCGGCGAGGGCGCGGTAGGCGTCGAGGGCCGCGGCGAGGTCGTCCGCGGAGAAGACGGTGTTCTTGCCGAGGATGGTGTTCGGCCCGTGCTTGAACTCGGCGGCGTCGTAGCCCTCGGCGTGGTTCAGGACGACCTCGCGGATCTTGAGCGCGCCCTCGCGGGCGAGGCCGATGAGGCCGGTGCCGAGGATGTGGAGCGAGGGGCGGAGGAAGAGGCGCTGGGCCGCCGCCTCGACGTCGACCGCCGCGGTGGAGAGGGTCCGCGCGACGAGGTCCTGGACCTCTCGGACCTTGCCGGCGACCGCGCGCTCGGGCAGGGAGAAGCCCGCGGCCACGAGGTAGAGGATGACGATCTGGTTCAGGAAGGACTTCGTCGCCGCGACCGCGATCTCGGGGCCGCAGAGGATGGGCAGGTAGAAGTCGCAGAGCTCCTGGGGGATGCGGCTGTTCTCGTTGTTGACGAGGCAGGCGCGGACGACTCCCTTGGCACCGTCGCGCACGTCCTGGAAGACGTCGACGAGGTCCTTGGTCTCGCCCGACTGCGAGATGCCGAGGAGGAGGTCGGAGTCGCCGAGGGAGGGAAGGTACATCGAGCGGAACATGCCCGGGTTGCAGGGGAAGACGGGGACGCCCGCGAGGCCGGCGAAGAAGTACGCGCCCGTGAGCGCCGCGTGATAGGAGGTGCCCGAGGCGACGAGGTAGACGCGGCCGCCCGCCTTCACGGTTTCGCGTATCGCGTTGTCGAGCTCGCCGAGGTAGCGGGTGACGGCGCGGCGCTTGCGCCAGACGAAGATCGAGTCCACGAGCGCGAGTTCGGGCGAGCGGGCCGGCGCCAGGGAGCGGAGCTCCTCGAGGAGCTCCCGCTCGTCCGAGGCGAAGCCGGGCTCGGCGCCGGTCTCGCGGCCCTGGGCGGCCCCCTCGGAGGCGCCCCTGGATGAGCGGACCTTGGCCCAGACCTCGGCCCAGGCCTGTGACGAGAATAGTTCCTCGGCCCCGCGCGCGAGCTCGCCCTCGCCGAAGCGGTCGGAGAGCTCGGCGCAGCGGTCCGCGACCTCCTTCGCGAGCTCTCGCTTCTCCTCGAGGGCCTCGGCGAGCCCCTCCTCCGCGGGCTCCTTGAAGTAGTAGCGGATGATCCGCTCGATGTTCTCGGCGGAGCCGAGGATCTCCTGCTCCATGTAGTGCTTGTAGCGGGGGTCGAGGGCGGTGTCGCGCACCGCGAGCTTGGAGCGCTTCGGCCGCGGCCGCGAGAAGGCGACCTCGCCCTTGAGCGGGAAGACCAGGTAGTCTCGCTCCGTGAACCAGATGCCCTCGCCCTCGGAAAGGGGCACGAGGGCCCTCGTCTTGGAGAGCACCGAGGTGAGGTCGGAGGAGACGACGACGAAGTCCCCGCGCGCGTCCGAGCCGCGGCCGCAGTAGAGCGAGGAGCCTGACTTGACGGCGAAGACGCCGGGCACGCGGGGGTCGGAGACCGCGGCGGCGTAGGAGCCCTCGGCGATCGCCTCGGCCTTGCGGATCGCGTCGATCATGAGGAAGACGCCGTCGGGGATGGTCGAGCCCTCGGTCTTGATGCCCGAGGCGGCGAAGGCCCGGCGCATCTCCGCGAGGGGCGTGGCGGGAGCGGCGAGGTCGGCCGCGTAGTGCTCCTCGACGAGGTGGACGACGATCTCGCCGTCGTTGTCGGAGGCCACGGCGTGGCCGCGGGCGGTGAGCCAGGGCTTGAGGGCGTCGGTGTTGGAGATGTTGCCATTGTGGGCGCCGACCATCTCGACCTTGCAGCGGACCTTGTGGGGCTGGCTGTTGACGTCGGTCACGGCGCCGTAGGTCGCCCAGCGCACCTGCCCGATGAAGCGCTGGCCGCGCATGGACTCGATGCCGAGCTCGCGGCAGACGCGGGAGGGGGCGCCGACTTTCTTGGCGAGGCTTATGGAGAGGTCATCGCCGATGAAGGAGGCGCCGGTGGAGTCGTAGCCCCGGTACTCGAGGCGGCGCAGGAGGGCGGCCGCCTCCCTGCCCATCTCGGGATTGTCCTCGTGATATGCGAGCGACACTATTCCGCACATGCGACACCCCCTCGCCGGGCGGGCCGGCGAGGGAAGTATAGCACGTCATCCGCGGCCGGCCCTGCCCGATTTCGGCAATCGGGCGGGGCCGGGTCGAGGACCGGCCTTCCGTCCTCGCGTGGGTCAAGGGATCGTCAGTTGCGGGGGATGTCCAGGGAGTGGAAATGCTCGATCCGGGCGAGAAGCTCGAGGACAGGCTGGCGGGCCCATGTCCTCCGGACCTGGCCTTTCCTCTCAGCGAGTCGGGAGAGACTGTCTTCAACATGGGGCGGAAGCCACGAACCGAACATAGCGATATCCTCCTGGATCAGGGTGTTAGGAAAAGGATACTCAGAAAATGGAGATTACGGCAAGGGGATAATGGAGATATTGCGCTATAGCGCATTGTTTGCATTAAATGACGGGGATTCCTCATGCTGAACCGCTTCCGATAAAGCAGAGCTTGGGATATCCTCTGGCCCATGCAGTACCGCCATTTTCCCCTCATCGACGACGTGGAAGTCTCGGCCCTCGGTTTCGGCTGCATGCGGCTCCCCGTCCTGGGCGGCGACGACGCGGCCATCGACGGGCAGGCCCTCGACGCCATGCTCCGCGCGGCGAACGAGCTTGGGGTGAACTATATCGACTCAGCCTACGTCTACCACAAGGGCAAGAGCGAGGAGGCGATCGGCGCCGCCCTGGACCGCACCGGGCTCCGGGGCCGCTTTCACCTCGCGACCAAGAGCCCCGTGTGGAAGGCCGAGTCGATCGGGGACTGGGACAGGTTCCTCGGCGAGCAGCTCGAGCGCCTCGGCGCCGAGCGCATCGACTTCTACCTCCTCCACGCCCTCTCGAAGGAGCGCTGGGACAAGGCCCGCCGCCTCGGCGTCCTCGAGTTCCTCGAGCGGGCCAGGGCCTCGGGCCGGATCGGCCACGTCGGCTTCTCCTTCCACGACAATTACCCCGTCTTCGAGGAGATCGTGCGGGGCTACGAGGGCTGGGAGTTCTGCCAGGTCCAGTACAACTACCTCGACCGCGACTACCAGGCCGGCGAGAAGGGCATCGCCCTCGCCGCGGAGCGCGAGCTCGGCGTCATCGTGATGGAGCCCCTCCGCGGCGGCGCCCTCGCGCGGCCGCCCCGCGCGGTCCGCGAGGTCTTCTTCAAGTACCCGACGCCGCGGATGCCCGCCGAGTGGGCCCTGCGCTTCGCCTGGGACCGGCAGGAGGTCGCGACCGTGCTCTCGGGCATGGGCTCGGTCGACCAGATGCGGGAAAACGCGGCGGTCGCCGAGGCCGCCCGCGCCAACGCCCTCACCCGCGACGAGTCGGCGATCATCGCCGAGGCCGCCCGCGTCTTCAAGTCGAAGGAGGCGGTGCCCTGCACGGCCTGCGGCTACTGCATGCCCTGCCCCCACGGGGTGGCGATACCCGACGTCTTCGAGCGCTACAACGCGGCCTCGATGTTCGACACGGCCGTCGGCTCCGACGAGTGGTACAAGAGCGGCTACGCGGCGAAGGGCCAGGGCGGCGACTCCTGCCTCGCCTGCGGCGAGTGCCTGCCCAAGTGCCCCCAGCGCATCGCCATTCCCGACGAGCTCAAGAAGGCCCACTCCCGCCTCGCGGGCTGAAGCCGCGCGAGGCCGAGATACCGCCATGAACCCCCCCGAGCCCTTCCTCGTCGACTACGTCGTCCGCGGCTTCGACTGCCACTACGGCGGCCCCTTCTCGCCCCTCTCCCTCGCCAACTTCCTCCAGGAGGCGGCGGGGCTCCACGCGGCCCGGCTCGGGATCGGCATGGCCGACCTCGCCGCCGAGGGCCGCACCTGGATGCTCTCGCGCCTTGACATCCGGATCGACGCATTGCCCCGCGAGGGCGACCGGGTGCGCGTGCGGACCTGGCCCTCGGGCTGCGAGCGGCTCTTCGCGCTCCGCGACCTCGTCCTCGAGTCCGAGTCGGGCGAGGCCCTCGTCCGCGCGGTCTACGCCTACCTCGTCGTGGACGTCGCCACGCGCAAGCCCCTCCGGCCCGACCGCGCCCTCGACATCGGCCGGCTCGGGACGGCGGAGCACGCGTTGCGCGACTTCAAGCTCGGCGTCGAGCCGCCCGAGGGCGCCGAGCCGGCCTGCGAGATCCGCGCGCGGCGGCGCCACATCGACGAGAACGGCCACGTGAACAACGCCCACTACATCGACTGGCTCGTCGACGCGGCCTCCGATCGCCCCGAGGCGGCAGGCGGGCTCCGCGGGCTCAGGGTCGAGTTCGCCCGCGAGGTCCTCGAGGGCGAGCTCCTGGCCGCGCGCGCGGGGAGCGGCCCCGGCGGCCTCGTCCGCGCCGAGCTCCTCCGCGGCGAGGAGTCCGTCGCGCGGGCCGAGCTCTCCTTCGCGCGTTGAGCGAAACCCGAAGCCGCGCGCGATACGCGCTTTACGGGGCCGCGGCGGTCGTTTATGATCGCCGCATGACGCGCCTCACGAAGCTCGCCGCCGCGGCCCTCCTCGCCCTGGTTCCGCTCGCCCCCTGCCTCGCCTGGGAGGACCACGCGAGGCTCAGCCGCGTCGCCCTCGGCTCCGAGCCCTGGGCGAAGGAGGAGGTCCAGGCCGAGGGCCTGGAGCGCTTCCTCGAGGCCGAGAAGGGACCGATCGCCAAGGCCCTGGCGGACTTCGAGGCCCGCGCCCCGAAGGAGCTCGCCTACTATCCTCCCCTGCCGCCTGAGCTCGCCTTCAAGGGCGAGGGGAGCGGCCCCGCCCTGCGCGCGGCCTTCCTCGCCGCGATCCGGCTCAATCCCGACTCGAAGCTCGTCCTCTACCTGAAGCCCGACGCGGGCGCGGCGCGGCGGCGCCCGGACCTGCCCGTCGCCGCCGTCGATCCCTTCGACGGGCGCTTCGTCAACCGCCCCTTCGAGGCGCTCGCCGAGGGCGAGAGCGTCTCGGCCCTCGAGGTCCTCGCGACGGCCTCCGACGAACCGGACTACGGCCTCGACTGTGGGCTCTACGAGGACAACGGCACCGAGGCCGGCAAGCGCTACGGCCTCGGGGTCCAGCCCTTCGGCAACCCCGCCCTCGACTACGGGAGCCAGGCCCCGGTCCACATGGCCTTCGCCCGCGAGGACCCGATCATCGGCCTCGCGGCCCCCTTCACGAAGCGATCGCTCGCCGACTACCGCTTCCGGCTCTGCACCCTCCTCGCCCGCCTCGCCTTCGCCGAGGGCCATCCCTACTGGGGCTGCCGCTTCGCGGGCTGGGCGATCCACTACGTCGAGGATCTCTGCCAGCCCTACCACGCGAGCCTGATTCCCGGCAAGTCGGCCCTCCAAATGGTGTCGCTCAACGTCTTCGGCTCGAGCCGGGACGTGAACGACGCCATGATCCTCCTGTCCAACCGCCATGCCATCGTCGAGGACTACGCCTACCGCGCCGTCGTCGCGGGCTCCGCCGCCATCGAGTCCGCCCTCGCGAAGGGCGCGCTCCGCTCCGGGGACGGATACCGCGCCGGCTGGCTCTACGACGTCGCGGCCGCGCGGGCCTTCGCGAGGGGCCGCGAGCTCGACCGACTCGTCGGCGCGGGCTTCCCGGCCCGCTACGCCTCCGACCCCTCCTACGACTACGGCGCGAGCAACTCGAAGGAGCCGCGCGAGTTCGATCCCTACGCCCACCTCGCGAAGCAGGGGAACGACAAGGCGGCGGCCTTCGAGGCCTTTCTCGCGGGTTCCTTCTCCGACCTCGGGGCCCTGGTCCGCGAATACGCCGCCTTCGCCCGCGATCCCGCGGCGAAGGAGGGGCCGCGCAAGGCGCCCTTCGACGCCCGGCCCTGGATCGACGCGGCCATCCCCGCGGCCCTCCTGGTCCTCGTCGCGGTCCTCATCGTCGCGGCGCGGCGGCGGAAGGCGGCGCGGGCATGAGCGCCGAGGATCCTCCGCGCGGCCTCGTCGAGACCCTCGTCTCCAAGCCCGCCGGGCTCGAGGCTGACGCGGGCCCTGCTGGCCCTGCCCCTCCTCGGGCCGGCCTTCGACTACGCGGAGAACATCTCGGCGACCATGCTCATGGCCTTCCGTCCCGCGCGCGCCCCTCGGCTGGACGATCGCGGCGAGCGTCGCGACGCCCCTCATGTGGCTCCTCGTCTGCGCCGCCTTCGTGAGCGCCTTCGCGCTGCCGGCGGCCGCCGCGATCCGCGCCGCGAGGGCGCGCGGCGGCCCCTCGCGAGCCTGAGTCCCGGCCTCATTTCTTCTTCTTCGCCTTGGCGGCCGAACTCCCCGACTTGTCCTTGAGGGCCTTGAATTCCTTGGAGCCCGGTTTGATGCCGAGGTCCTTGGCGATGGCCCCCCAGCCCTTGGCCTTGTTTTTCCTGTAGGTCTCGACGACGAGGTCGATGGACTTGCCCGAGACGCTCGCCAGGCCCGCCGCGAGGTAGACCTCGGCGGGGGCCAGGCCCTGCGAGAGGGTCGCCTGCACCTTCGCCGCGGGGATGCCCCACTGGAGCGTGACCTCGGCGGTGAAACCCGGCAGGTCGAGCTTGGCGCTCGCCCCGATGTCGTTGAGGCTCGCCTCGAAGACCGGATCCCCGAAACCGAAGGACAGAGTCTGCCCCCCCGCGGCGGGCTTCCCCGGCCGCGATGTGAATTCTAGTGCGGCCGATCGGCGTCGTCACGGAGAACCGCCATCATTGACTGAGGCGGCCCCTCGACGTAGGATTTCAGGGAGGCAGGGCCGAACCAGGAGGCGAGCATGTCCATCGCGAAGCGCAAACCCGTCCCGAGCGACATCGAGATAGCGCAGGAAGCGAAGATCCGTCCCATCGTCGAGGTGGCCGAGGGCTACGGGATCTGCGACGAGTGCATCGACCACTTCGGCCGCTACAAGGCCAAGGTGAGGCTCGAGTTCCTCAAGGACAACGCGGACAAGCCCGCGCGCGCGAAGTACGTCGACGTCACCGCGATCACGCCCACGCCCTTGGGCGAGGGCAAGACGACGACCACGGTCGGCCTGGCCCAGGGCCTGGGCCTCCTCGGGCGCAAGGCGATAGCCGCGATCAGGCAGCCCTCGATGGGCCCGACCTTCGGCATCAAGGGCGGCGCCGCGGGCGGCGGCTACAGCCAGATCGTGCCGATGGCCGACTTCAACCTCCACCTCACCGGCGACATCCACGCCGTCTCGGCGGCGCACAACCTCTGCGCCACGGCCCTCGACGCGCGGATCTACCACGAGGGCCGCTGGTCCGACGCCTATTTCGAGAAGCTCGGCATGCGCAGGCTCAACATGGACCCCTACGAGGTCTGGTGGCGCCGCGCGATGGACATGAACGACCGCTCCCTCCGGCGGATTCTCACGGGGGTCGGCGGCATCGACAACGGCCCCCTGCGCGAGACCGGCTTCGACATCGCGGTCGCCTCCGAGGTCATGGCGATCCTCGCCCTCGCGACGGGGCTCCGCGACCTCCGCGAGCGGATCGGCCGCATCGTCCTCGGCCTCGACAAGTCGGGCAAACCGGTCACGACGGAGGACCTCGGCGTGGCGGGCGCCATGACCATCCTCCTCAAGGACGCGATCAAGCCGAACATCCTCCAGACCCTCGAGGAGCAACTGGCCTTCGTCCACGCCGGCCCCTTCGCCAACATCGCCCACGGCAACTCCTCCGTCATCGCCGACCTCATCGCCGCGAGGATAGGCGACTACGTGGTCACCGAGTCCGGCTTCGGCGCGGACATGGGCCTCGAGAAGTTCGTCGACATCAAGTGCCGCACCTCGGGCCTCTGGCCGGACGCCGCGGTCGTGGTCGCCACCGTGCGGGCCCTCAAGATGCACGGCGGCGGGCCCAAGGTCGTGCCCGGGAAGCCCCTCGCCTCCGCCTACACCCAGGAGGACCGCGAGCTCGTCCGCAAGGGCCTCGCGAACCTCGAGGCCCACCTCGGCATCGTGCGCAAGCTCGGCATCCCCGCGGTGGTGGCGATCAACGCCTTCCCCGGCGACGCCGAGGCCGAGCACGGGATCATCCGCGAGGCCGCGATCAAGGCCGGCGCCGTCGACGCCGTGGTCGCGCGCAACTGGGCCGAGGGCGGGGAGGGCGCCGCGGAGCTCGCGCGCGCCGTCGAGAAGGCCTGCGAGCTCCCCTCGACCCGCTCGCCCTTCTATCCCCTCGAGCTCACCATCAAGGAGAAGATCGAGCGCCTCGCCCGCGAGATCTACGGGGCCGACCACGTGGCCTACTCGGCCGAGGCCGAGGACCGGATCGAGACCTTCTCGAAGCTCGGCTACGGCGGCCTGCCGATCTGCATGGCGAAGACCCAGTACTCCCTCTCCCACGATCCCGCCCTCAAGGGCGCGCCCAGGGGCTACATCTTCCAGGTGAACGACCTCAGGGTCGCGGCGGGCGCGGGCTTCGTCTATCCGATATCCGGCGAGATCACGACCATGCCCGGCCTGCCCTCGAAGCCGGGCTACATGGGCATGGACATCGACCCGGACACGGGCAGGATCACCGGCCTCTCCTAAGCCCGCGCCCCATGGAGAGTCGCAGGAGCCGCGGCGAGTCCCGCGGCGAGATCGCGGGGACGATGCTCGTCCTCGTCGTCTTCCTCGTCCTCATCCTGGGCGCCCTGGCCGCCTTGGGCGGGATCGACCAGGCCTACGCGCGGGCCCAGGACCAGTCGGAGAGGGCGCTCCGCGCCCTCCTCCGGCCCCAGACCTCGCCGCGCTCCCCCGAGGACGAGCTCCAAGCCCTCGACGCCTCGCTCGCGCGCCTCGACCGCGTGCCGGTGCGTCGCGAGCTCGGCGGCCCGGAGGGCGGGCTCGCCCTCGCCTGGAGAGACTACGCGGCGAAGCCCCGGCCCGAAGAGGCCGCCCTCGACCGCCTCGTCCTCGCCCTCGGCCAGGTCGAGCAGGGCCTCGCGGCCAAGCGCGACTCGCTCTCCCAGTCCTTCTACGCCCTCTTCGGCGCGATGGTCCTCGGCCTGGTCGGGGCCCTCTTCGCCGTGACGCGGCTCCGGTTCCGGCTCCGCCTGAGCGGGCTCGAGGCCGAATGGCGGAAGCGGGGCCTGCGCGAGGCCCTCGCCGCCGAGGAGGATCTCAAGCGCCGCCTCGCGCGCGAGCTCCACGACGACGCGGCCCAGGATCTCGCCGCGGCCAAGATGCTCTGCGAGCGCGCCTGCGCGGCGCCCGGCTCCGCGCCCGAGCGGGCCGCGGAGGCGGCCGCGCTCCTCGGCGAGGCCGGCCGAAAGCTGCGGAGCCTCGCCCTCGGGCTGCGGCCCCCCGAGCTCGAGGGCGCGGGTCTTTCGCGGGCCCTCGAGTCGCTCTGCGCCCGCGTCTCCGCCTCGACGGAAGGCGAGGTCTGCTTCACCTGCGCGGGCGAGCTTCCGAGGACGGCGGACGCCGCTGCAATACAGGCCTACCGGATCGTCCAGGAGGCCTTGGCCAACGCGCGCAAGCACGCCCCCTCTCATCGGGTCGAGCTCTCCCTCGCCGCCGGCCGGGGACCGGGGGGCGAAGAGGGCATCGACCTCGCGGTCCGGGATTTCCCGGCCGCCATGCCCGCGCCGCCGCCGGCCGCCCTTCCGGTCATGGAGGGCGCCGGGCTCGATCCCTCGGTCTCGAGCGGCATGGGCCTCGGCTTCATGCGCGAGCGGGCGGACCTCGCCGGCTGCGCCCTCGACATCGCCCTCGGCCCGTCGGGTTCCACGATCCGGCTCTTCGTGCCCGCCGAGGCGGGGGAAGGAATGCGCCCGTGAGAAGGCTCCTCATCGTCGACGACCACCCGATATTCAGGAACTGCCTGCGGCTCGCCCTGGCCGAGGCCGGCGATTTCGGCGAGATCGTGGAAGCCGGCTCCGGCGCGGAGGCGAGGGCCGCCCTCGGCGCCTCGGCCTTCGACCTCGTCCTCCTCGACCAGGGCCTGCCCGACGCGAGCGGCCTCGAGATACTCGAGGCCGCGGCCCGCTCGCCCGGCGCGCCCCTCTTCTTCATCCTCACCATGAGCGCCGACGCGAGCCTGGCCAAGCGGGCCTTCACCCTCGGGCCCGCGGGCTTCGCCTCCAAGAACATCGCCTTGGGCACCCTCGTGCTCGCCCTGCGCCTCGTGCTGGCCGGGGAGCTCTACCTCGAGGCGGAGATATTCCGCGATCTCCTCAGCTCGGCGCAGGAGGCCAAGCCCGGCGCCGCGGAGAGCGCGGAGCTCCGCGGCCGCGTGGACTCGCTCTCCGAGCGGGAACGCGCCGTCCTCGAGGCCCTCCTCGAGGGCCTCGCCGCGAAGGAGGCCGCGGTCCGCCTCGGCGTCAGCCGGCGCACCGCCGAGAACTACCAGAGCGCGGTCTACGCCAAGCTCGGCGCGAGGAGTCCGGTGGACCTCATCCGCATCGCCCTCGCCGCGGGCCTCCTGCGCGACTGAGGGGTCAGGCGGGCTGCCCGACCCGGCGGGCGGCCGAGGCGAGGGCCAGGGCGGGAAGCACGGCTATCGCCTTGTCCACGACGTTGATCGGCAGGCGGGCCAGGAAGGCCGCCGTGAAGATCGAGTCGGTGAGGAGGGCGAAGCCCGCGACGATGTTGTCGATGTTCATCCGCGTCGAGCCGCCGTAGACCAGGACCGCGATGGCCGCCCCGAGGAGGGCGTTCGCCAGGGTCACCGCGCCGACGCAGAGGCTCGCCGCGAGGGGGCTTTCGTACCTGCCCCGCCTGACGAAGGCCCAGACGATGAGGGCCGTCGCGGCGCCGCAGACGGAGAAGGGGAGGTGGACCCCCGGGAAGCCGTTGACCGCCTCGTGGACGGCGTTGGTAAGCACCGCGGTGAGGAGTCCCTGCAGGGGACCGAATATCGCGGCGGCGACGGCCGTGAGGATGGAGTCGAGGAAGAAGGGCAGCCGTTCCCTGGCGGCGAGGCTCAAGCCCCCGTTGACGAGGGGGAAGGCCGTGGCCGAGAGCAGCCAGCCAAGCCACGGTCTCCGGCGCAGGGCGAGGACGAGGCGGCCCGAGGCCTCCACGATGCCTGACATGCGCCCAGTATACCTTCCGGCGGCTCCCGGCGACAGGCCGGCCTGCGCCCCTTCACGGCGGGATCTGCGTTTTTTCACGGTCATCCTGCGTTTTCTCCGCATTGCCGAAGTCGCACGGCCGGCCTATCCTCGGCCTCAGGTCCGGGGCCGTACGGGCCGTCCATCAGAAAAAGGCGATGTAAGAAAGTCGGACGGGACGGGGGTGCCGCGTGCATCGGATGCGCGCGTCGCCCCCGTCGCGTTTCCGGCGGGCGGGCTAGTCCCGCGCCGCCCGGCCCACGCCGCAGGCGCGGAGTTCGAGGATCTCGTCGAGCCGCGCGTCGAAGGCCGCCACCACGCGGGGGTCGAAGGCGGCGCCCGCGCCGGCCCTGATCTCGCCGACGGCCACGTCCGGCGGGATCGGCTCCTTGTAGGGCCGGGCCGAGGTCATCGCGTCGAAGACGTCGGCGACCGAGACGATCCTGGCCTCGAGGGGGATGTCCTCCCCGGCGAGGCCCGCGACGTATCCCTTCCCGTCCCATCGCTCGTGGTGGTAGAGGGCGACGTTGCGCGCCATCGGGTCGACGCCGGGCATGTCGAGCATGCGGCCGCCGTGCTCGACATGGCGCTTCATGATCTCGCGCTCCTCCGGGCTGTAGCGCAGGCCGGAGACGAGCACCTCCCTCGGGACGCCGATCTTGCCGATGTCGTGGAGCGAGGCGTAGAGGGCGATCCGCTTCACGAAGGACTCGCCGAGGTCGAGACCCAAGGCGACGAGCCGCGCGTACTCGCCGACGCGGTGCACATGGTGGCCGGTCTCCTCGTCGTTCACGAGATTGACGTTCTCGAGGGAAGTCACCATGGCGACGGTGAGGAGCTCGATGGTCCGGTTCTTCTCCTCGATCTGGCGCTGGTTCGTCCAGGACCGCAGGGCTTCCCGCACCGTCATGGCGAGGTCCTCGCGCCGCCAGGGCTTGGAGAGGAAGCGGTAGAGGTCGGCGCGGTTGATGGCGCTCGCCACGGCGTCGAGGTCCGCGTAGCCCGTCAGGAGGATGCTCCTGGCGTCCGGGCATCGCTCCCGCAGGGCGACGAGGAGGGCGTCGCCGCTCATCCCCGGCATCCTGAGGTCGGAGACGACGACCGCGAGGGGGACCCCCTCGGCCTCGAGCTCGGCGAAGAGGGCGAGCGCCTCCTCCCCGGAGTCCGCCGTCTCGATGCGGGCTTCCTGGCCGAAGCTCGCCCTGAGCTCGGCCTTGAGGCTCAGGAGGACGATGCGCTCGTCGTCGACGCAGAGGATGGCGGGGCGTGCTTCGTTGCTCATCGAAGCGAATTCTAGCCGCGGAAGGGGACTTGTCAACGAAGCCGGGCGCGCTGGCGGAACGGGCGGAGGGCGGTACGATCGATGGAGCGTCCCCCGCGGGATTCCACCTCCGCCCGCCTTTCATCGTCCGCCTGCCCCGCCGCCCCCCGGAGCCTAGCCCCGGCCCATGAGGAACTGGGCGCCGAGGCTCGAGGCCGCGACGGCCGCCCAGACCGCGAGCCCGAGCGCGAGGGGCCGCCAGCCCGTCCGGGCGATGCGGCGGAAATCCGTCGAGAGGCCGATGCCGGCGAGGGCCGCGGCGATGAGGAATACCCCCGCGTCCGCGAGCCGCGAACCGAGCTCCGCCGGGATGAGGCCGAGGCTCCGCGCCAGGGAGGCGCCGAGGAAGGCGAGGATGAACCAGGGGAGGGGCGCGACCTTTTTCCGGGCGCCGGCAGGCCCGCCCTCGGCGACGGCCAGCCCGCGCGATCCGCGCCGGTCGAAGGCCCCCTTCGAGGAGAGGAAGCCGAGGGCGAGTGTGACGGGGACGATCATCGCGGTCCTCGCGAGCTTGACGACGACGGCGTAGTCGCCCGCGGTGGGCGACCAGGCGTAGGCCGCCGCCACCACGCTCGAGGTGTCGTTGATCGCCGTGCCCGCCCAGAGCCCGAATCCCGGATCCGAGAGCCCGAAGAGACGGCCCAAGGGCGGGAAGATGAAGATGGCGGCGAGGTTGAAGGCGAAGATCACCGAGAAGGCGTAGGCCGTGTCCGACTCGTCGGCGCCGAGGACCGGGGCCGCTGCGGCTATGGCCGAGCCGCCGCAGATGGCGGTGCCCGTCCCGACCAGGGCGGCGAGCTTCGGCTCGACCCGGAGCGCCCGGCCCACCACCCAGGCGGTAAGGAAGGCCGCGGACAGGCTGGCGAGCATGACGACGAGGGACTCGGCGCCCACGGCGGCCACGCGGCCCAAGCTCGTCTTCGCGCCGAGGAGGACGATCGAGAGCTGGAGCAGGGGCTTGGCCGCGAAGGCCACGCCGGGCTGGAGACTCGGCAGGAAGCGGGCCGCCTTGCCGGCGCCCAGGGCGGCGCGGAGGACGAGTCCGCCCGAGAGGGCGAAGATCGCCGCACCGACGATCGGGAAGGCCCTGCCGAGGAGGGAGGCCGCGACTGCCAGACCCAGGCAGAGCATGGTTCCGGGGACGGAGGCGCGCAGCTTGTTCAGGTTCACGGAGATCTCCCGAGGGAAAGATGCACTGAGGATATATAGTATTAAGTATTATTACAAATTATTAATTATTATAATATGATAAAATATATTTATGTATGACGATGTCTTCCCGGATCTCAAGCTGCGATCCTTCATCGCCTTCATGCGGAGCGGGGCCGTGACCGAGGCGGCGCGTCGCGTCGGTCGTACCCAGCCCGCCGTCACCCAGCAACTCGCCTCCCTCGAGGAGGACTTCGGGGTGACCCTCCTCGAGCGCAAGGGGCGGGGGCTGGCGCCGACGGCCGCGGGCGAGGTCCTCTTCAAGTACGCCGAACGCATCGAGGCTTTGTACCGCGAGGCCGCGGCGGCGACGGCCGAGGCCTCGGGCCGGGAGGACTACGTCGTCGGCGCCACCCTCAGCCTCGCCGAGTTCCTCCTGCCCGAGATCATCGCCACCCTGCAGAAGGAAAAACCCGGCTTGGAGATCAGGATGCGGGCCGCGAACACCTCCGTCGTGGCGGCCGAGGTCCGGCGCGGCGAGCTCGCCCTGGGCCTCGTGGAAGGGCCCTTCGATCCCGAGGGGCTGGAGGCGGAGAGCTTCGGCCGCGACCGCCTCCTCCTCGTCGCGGCCCCGGGATCGGACCTCGGCGCGCGGGCGCCGATCCCCGCGGCCCGCCTCTTGGAGCTGCCCCTCCTCGAGCGGGAGCGGGGCTCGGGGACGAGGGCGGTCTTCGAGGCCTGGCTCGCCGGCCGCGGACTCGACCCGGAGGCCCTCGTGCCGCGGATGGAGCTCGGGAGCATCGGCGCCATCAAGTCCCTGGTGGGGCGGGGGATCGGCTTCGCGGTCCTGTCGGAGCTGGCCGTCTCGGCCGAGCTCGCGGCCGGCTCCCTCGAAGCGATCCCCTTGGAGGGCGGAGCCATCGAGCGGGACCTCGTCTTGCTGAGGCCCGCCTCGATCGGCGGCATGCGCGGCGGGGGCTTCGGGAGAGGCTCGCGGAGGCCGCGCGCGCGGCCTTGCTGCGGTCCCGCGCGCCGTCCTAGGCCGACAGGTATTATCCGAGCGCGGCTTTGGCGGCCTTCAGCGCCGGCGCGGCGCTTGGTTTTAGAGCGCTGCCTTCGCTGCCGTCAGCGCC
>CAYNPQ010000002.1:33567-101917 GCA_964399065.1 uncultured Treponemataceae bacterium
TCAGCGCCGGCGCGGCGCTTGGTTTTAGAGCGCTGCCTTCGCTGCCGTCAGCGCCGGCGCGGCGCTTGGTTTTAGAGCGCTGCCTTCGCTGCCTTCAGCGCCGCGGCGTAGTCCGGCTCCTGGCCGATCTCGGGGACCTGCTCGGTGTGGACGACGAGGTCGCGGCCGTCGAGGACGACGATCGCGCGGGCGAGGAGGCCCTCGAGGGGGCCGTCGACGAGCTCGACCCCGTAGGCCTTGCCGAAGGAGCGTCCGCGGAGCTCGGAGAGGGTCACCACGGCGTCGACGCCCTCGGCCTGGCAGAAGCGCTTCTGCGCGAAGGGCAGGTCCCGGCTCACCGTGAGCACCACGGCTCCCCCGAGTTTCTTGATCTCGGCGTTGAAGCGCTTGGCCGAGAGGGCGCAGGTCGAGGTGTCGAGGGAGGGGACGATGCTGAGGATCTTGACCTTGCCCGCGTAGTCGGCGAGGGTCGCGTCCGAGAGGTCCGCCCTCGTGAGGCGGAAGTCCGGCGCCTTGGAGCCGATCGGCGGCAGGACGCCCGAGCTGTGGATCGGCTTTCCCTTGAGCGTGATCTCGGCCATGCACTCCTCCTCGTTCGCGGCGATGGGGGCGGCGGGCCCCATGATTTGAAACTAATGCGGCGGGCCCGCCGAGGCAAGCGAGGGCGGCGCGACCGCCCCGCTCACATGTCGATGGGGAAGAGGTCGCCCTGCTTGTCCCGGAGCCGTTTCTCGACGTTGGCGACGATGGCCCGCAGGTCCTTCGACTCGGCGACGAAGTCGAGGCGGTCGCCGGGCACGACGAGGACCGGCGCGAGCTCGAAGCCCTCGATCCAGGAATCGTAGAGCCCGTTCAGCCCGGCGAGGTACTCGTCCGGGATGGCGGCCTCGAAGCCCCTTCCCCGCATCGCGATGCGCCGCTTCAGGGTAGGCACGGAGCACTTGATGTACACGACGAGGTCGGGCGGCGGCAGGAGGCTCGAGACCGTCCGGTACAGCTCGCTGTAGGTCTCCCAGTCCTGCTCGCTCATGTTGCCCTGCTGGTGGAGGTTCCGGGCGAAGACCTCGGCGTCCTCGTAGAGCGAGCGGTCCTGGACCACGGAGGAGGGGTCGTCCATGAGGGCGCGGTGCATGCGGGTGCGGTGGGTCAGGAAGAAGACCTGGGAGTGGAAGGCCCAGCGCCGCATGTCGCCGTAGAAGTCGGCGAGATAGGGATTCTCGGCGACGGGCTCGTAGTAGGGCCGATAGCCGAGGCGCTCCGAGAGGAGCCCGACGAGGCTGGACTTGCCGGCGCCGATGTTGCCGGCCAGGACGAGGTATTTCTTCATGCTGCTTTCCCGGGCCGCGTCATGATAGCCCGGTCATCCCCCTTGGGCAAGGTCGACGGGGCGGTTCCTTTGGCCGATAATGGAAGAAATGATCGACACCCTCTCGACCTACACCCTCGCCCTCGCCCTCGCCGTGGTCTCCTCCAGCGCCCTCGCCTTCGTCGGCTTCGCGCGCCGCCGTGTCGCGGGCGCCTTGCCCTTCGCCCTCCTCATGCTCGCGGGGGCGGTCTACGCCCTCGGCACGATTTTCGAGATCCGGGGCGCCTCGCCGGATGAGCTCCACCTCTGGCTCTCCGTCGAGTACCTCGGCATCGCCTTCCTCGGGCCCCTTTGGCTCATCATGTCCCTGGCGGTCTCCGGCATCCGCTCCCCCAAGTTCGACGCCCTGATCGCGGGGCTCCTCGCCTTCTCCCTCCTCGTGATCGGGATGGTCTGGACCAACGGCCACCACCGGGTCTTCTACACCTCGATCGAACTCGCGAGGCGGGGTCCCTTCTCGGTGTCCCTGCTCGGGAAGGGCCCTTGGTACTGGGCGAACATGGCCTGCATGAACGGCTGCATCCTGGCCGCCAACGCCATGCTCCTCCGGCGGGTCGCGCGGGCCCCCTCCGCCTACCGGAGCCAGGCCCTTTTCATGTTCGCCGCCTCCCTCTTCCCCTGGGCCGGCATGCTCGTCTACCAACTCGGCCTCTCCCCCTACGGCCTCGACATCGCGCCCTTCGGGATACCCCTGAGCGGCCTCCTCTTCTCCTGGAGTCTCTTCCGCCACCGCCTCCTCGACCTCGGGCTCATCGCCTACGAGCGCATCTTCGAGGGCATGCGCGAGGGCGTCCTCGTCCTCGACCGCAAGGGCAGGATCCTCGGCCTCAATCCGGCCATGTCCGCGATCCTCGGCCTCGGCGGCGCCGACCCCGTGGGCGAGAGCGCGGCGCGCGTCCTCGCGGCCCGCCCCGAGCTGGCCGAGCTCGTGGCGAGGGACCCCCCCGCGGAGGCCGACCTTCGCCTCGAGGGCGCCGAGGGGACCAGCCACTACTCGGCCAAGCTCTCGGCGATCGCGGGCCCGCGCGGAAGCCGCCTCGGCTCGATCCTCCTCCTCGGCGACATCACGGTGCGGATCGAGCTCATGCAGCGGCTCTCGGAGCTCGCCACCGTCGACGGCCTCACCGGAATCTCCAACCGCCGGACCCTCCTCGAGGTGGCCGGGCTCGAGCTGCAGCGCGCGCGGAGACAGGGCCTGCCCCTCTCCCTCGTCCTCCTCGACCTCGACCACTTCAAGGAGGTGAACGACCTCCACGGCCACCAGGCGGGCGACGAGGTCCTCAAGGCCGCCGCCCGGGCCTGCGCCGCCTGCCTCCGCGCGACCGACCGCTTCGGCCGCTACGGCGGCGAGGAGTTCCTCGCCCTCCTGCCCGGCGTCGGACCCGCCGAGGCCGTCGCCGCGGCCGAGCGCCTCCGCGCGGCGGTCGAGGCCTCCCGCGTCGGGTCCGGCGGCGCCGAGATCCGCGTCACGGCGAGCCTCGGCTGCTCGGGCCGCGCCGTCGTCGGCGAGGCCGACGCGTTGGACGAACTCATCCGCGAGGCCGACGCCGCCCTGTACCGGGCCAAGGCGGGCGGCCGGAACCGCGTCGAGCGGCACCGGGACGGGGCCTAGCCCGACAGGTCGCTTTGTGGGCCCTCGCGGTCCTTGCGAAGGCGTTGTGATAAAAATATAATTTCCAGTATGCCCGCGACGACGGGCACCGAACCTCCCCGGCCCGCCGCCGCAAGGAGGATCATCATGTCGAGAACGCTCGCCTTCCTCGCCGCCCTCGCCCTCCTGGCGATCGAGGCCGCGGCGGAGCCCCCCGTGCCGACGATATCGGCCGGCGAGTACCTGGCCGCCAAGTCCGCGACCAAGGCCACGGCCTTCAATGATCCTCCCGCCTTGGCGGCGGAGGGCTGGGACAAGGCGCGTTGCGCGACTCTCGAATACTCCCCCGGAGTCGTGGCGGACCTCTACTGGCCGGCCGGGCCCTCCGCCGGCCCCCTGCCGGTCGTCCTCTTCGCCGTCAATTTCACCCGCTCCTCCTTCATCGCGGAGTACGGCAAGGCTATGCGCGAGATGACGCCGGAGATCGTCTGGCTGGCGGAGATCGCCAACCGGGGCTTCCTCGTGGTCTGCCCCGATCCCGTCGTCGTCAGCCGCGATATGGCGGCCGCCATGAAGTGGGTCGCGGACAAGGGGCCCGAATTCGGCGCCGATCCCTCGCGGATCGCCCTCTTCGCGGTCTCGGCCAACCCCAAGATCATCCCCTACCTGATGACCCTGCCCGAGGCCCCGAGCATCAAGGCGATGGCCCTGTACTACAGCGACTTGACGCCCGCCGCCTGGTCCCTGCCCAAGGAGGTGGCCCTCCATGTCGTCAAGGCCGGCAAGGACGACGCCGGCATGAACGTTCGCATCGATGCCTTCGTCAGGAAATTCACCGAGGCCGGCAACCCCGTGGAATACATCACCTACCCTCCCGGCCGGCACGTCTTCGACTGGAAGGAGAAGGGCGGGGAGGCGGCCGCGGTGATGGCCAAGACCCTCGACTTCTTCGAGGCGCGCCCCAAGAAGTAGGGGGAGCTTTCTTGCGCCGGCGCCTCGCCGCGTTTAGTATCGAGGCATGCGCATAGCCCTAGTCCAGTCCTCGCCGATATCCGGCGACGTCGGCGCCAACCTCCGCGCCCTCCTCGCCGCCGTCGCCTCGACCGAGGCCGACTTCTACGTCCTGCCCGAGCTCTGCCTCTCGGGCTACGACTTCGACGACCGCGCCCAGCTCGCGCCCTTCGCGCAGGAGCCCGGCGCCGAGCCCCTCGAGGCCCTGGCGAGGGCCGCCGCGGAGCGCAACGCCGGGATCGCCCTCGGCTTCGCCGAGTCCACCCCGGGCGGCAAGCTCTACAACAGCGCCCTCCTCGCCTTCCCCGACGGCCGCCGCCGGGTCTACCGCAAGACCCACCTTTTCTCGCGCGAGAAGCTCTACTTCGAGCCGGGCGACACGGGGTTCTTCGTCGAGGAGTTCCGCGGCCTCCGCGTGGGCCTCGCCATCTGCTTCGACTGGATCTTCCCCGAGAGCTTCCGCACCCTGGCCCTCCGCGGCGCCGACCTCGTCGCGCACTGCGCGAACCTCGTCCTGCCCTTCTGCCAGCGCGCCGACTTCGCCCGCGCCGTCGAGAACCGAGTCTATGTCGCGACCGCGAACCGCGTCGGCGTCGAGGAGCGCTCGGGCCGCCGCCTCGCCTTCACGGGCGAGAGCGTCCTCGTCGCTCCAGACGGCGAGTACCTCGCGCGGCTCCCCGCGGGGGAGCCCGGCGTGGCCGTGGCGCGGGTCCATCCTGCCAAGGCCCGCGACAAGCGCCTGAACGAGTACAACGACCTCCTCGGTGACCGGAGGCCGGAGATGTACGAGCGGGGCTGAGGCGCGACGGCAAAGGTCGACGAAGTAGAAAGACGCCGGCGCTGACATCCCAAGGACGGCGTCGGGCGGGTCCTGTGTCGAAAAAAGAAAGGCGGTTCGCTCGGGTACTCGCGAACCGTCTTTCTTTTTTCGCACACCCGCCGCCCTACGTCGTCTACGGATCTGGCGCGGGGTTTATCTCCGTCGCGCCGGCTCGCGTCGCATCCTTGCTCCGGCACACCCGCCGCCCTACGGCGTCTGCGGATCTGTCGCGGGGTTCATCGCCGTCGCGCCGGCCCCGTCGCAGGCCTGCGCCATAAGCGGCGCCCCACAGCCGCCGCGCTACGTCGTTGTGCGGATCTGGCGCGGGGTTCATCGCCGTCGCGCCGGCCTGTGTCGCGCAACCTCTCCATGTTCACCCCTCGCGTCGGGCGCGGGCTTCCAGGTCGAGGAGGGCCTCCTTGCGCGGCAGGCCGCCGGCGTAGCCGACGAGGGTGCCGTCTGAGCCGAGGACGCGATGGCAGGGCACGACGATCGCGACGCGGTTCTGGCCGTTCGCCCGCGCGACGGCGCGGACCGCCTCGGGGCGGCCGAGGGAGCGGGCCTGGGCGGCGTAGCTCCTCGTCTCGCCGTAGGGGATGGCTCGCAGGCCCTCCCAGACCGCCTTCTGGAAGGGCGTGCCGGGCAGCTCAAGCGGAAGGTCGAAGGAGCGACGCCTCCCGGCGAAGTAGTCGCCGAGCTGCCGCTCGACCTCGCCGTGCAAGGGCGTGCGACCGGGGACCGGGGAGGTGCCGAGGAGCCGGGCCAGGTCGCCGAGCTCGGTCTCGAGGGCGCGGCGGTCCGCGAACTCGAGGAGGCAGAGCCTCCCCTTGAAGTCCGCCGCGACCATGGTGCCGAGGGGCGTCTCGAGCCTCGTCGTCCAGATCGAGCCCGAGCGTGCGGCCTCGCCCGGGCTGGCGCCCGCGACGCTCCGCGAGGCCCCGCCGAAGCCGCTCAGCGACTCGTAGCCCGCGCCGAGGGCGGCCTCGGTCACGCTCCGGCCGCAGCGGATCGCGTCGAAGGCCGCGGCCAGCCGGGCCGAGCGCGAGAAGGACTGGAAGGTCACTCCGTAGCGGCGCTTCCACCAGCGCCGCAGCGCCGTCGGGTCGAGGCCCCGGGCGCGCAGGTCCGCGTCGCGGAGGCGCTCGCCGGCGGCGGCCGCGGCGGCGAGCGCCCGGTAGGCCTCGGGCGCCTCGCCGGGATCGAGGGGCGAGCAGAGCTTGCAGGGCCGGAAGCCCGCGTCCACGGCCGCCTTGGCGCTGCGGAAGTAGCGCACGTTCTCGCGCCGCGGTTTCCTGGCGGAGCAGACCGGGCGGCAGAAGATCCCCGTCGTCGCGATGCCGTAGTAGACGACCCCGTCGAAGCGCGGGTCCCGCTCCACGAGGGCGCGGTAGTACTCGTCCTCAAGTCCTTCCATGGCCTTGAGGGTAGCGCCTCGCCGGCCGGGCCGGCAACCGGAAAAGGGACGGGTAATTCCGCTACAGCGGCATCTCGTACATGCGGTACTTGCGGTAGGGCTTGCCCCCGAGCTTGACCGCCGTGTTGGTCATCGCGGCGTTGTCCTCCTCGACCCAGGACATCTCGGCCCCGAAGTAGCCCTTGGGCACGCCCCGCTTGTACAGGTGGTAGTACATGGCGAGGTCGATGCCGCGGTTGCGGTAGTCCTCGTGGACGCCCATGCTGAGCACCCTGATGAGATGGATGTCCTTGCGCGCCGCGAGGAGGCGGAAGATGCCGAAGGGGAAGAGCCGGCCGTAGGCGGCCTTGAGGGGGACGTTCATGTCGGGCAGCGAGAAGGCCGCGCCGACGAGCTTGCCCTCGACCTCGACGAAGAGGGTGATGTCGGGGTCGATGGCGACTTTCAGGTCCTTCGCGAGCTGCACGACCTCGGGCGGGGTCATGGGGGTGTAGATCGTGTTCACCAGCTCGAAGTGGTTGTAGAGCTCGGCGAAGCGCTGGACCTCGTTGTCGTAGTCCTTCATGTTTATGGGCCTGAGCGTGAAGCCGCCCTTGGCCTCGATGCGGGGCATGATGCGCGCCAGGCGCTCGGGCATCTCGGGGCTGTCGAGGAGCCAGGCCACGAGGTCCTTCCAGCGGCGGTTCCCCGCGCCCTCCACGAGCTTGTCGTAGAAGGGCGGATTGTAGGGCATCATGATGACGGGCGAGCCCTCGAAGCCGGAGATCTGGAGCCCGACGAGGTCGGAGGGGCTCGGGCTCATGGGCCCGATGAGGCGCGTGCGGCCCCGGGAGCGCGCCCAGGCGGCGGCCGCGTCGAAGAGGGCCTTCGCCGCCTCGGGGTCG
The DNA here is from genome assembly GCA_964399065.1 of uncultured Treponemataceae bacterium. Lineage (GTDB taxonomy): Bacteria > Spirochaetota > Spirochaetia > Treponematales > Rectinemataceae > JAKLFE01. The sequence goes on from CAYNPQ010000002.1 coordinate 40,654, forward strand.
TCGGCGCACTCGAACCAGCCCCAGTATGCCGCCTTCTCGCCGTGGGTCTCCTCCCAGAGCCGGTCGTCGATGGCGACCATGCGGCCGACGGCCCTGCCGTCGCGGCGCGCGAGGAGGATCTCGCCCGCGGCGTGGCCCCAGAAGGGGTGCTTCGCGCGGTCCAGCTTGTTCCGCTCGTCCATGCGGAGGGGCGGCACCCAGTTCGGGTCCCGGCGGTACAGGTCGTAGGGAAGTTGCACGAACTCGCGCAGGCTCTCGCCCTGCGCTATCCTCTCGATGGCGATCGGCATGGCTGGCTGGATCTCCTTTTCCGGTTCGGGAAGAGCCTAGCGAGGGCGGGGCGCGGCGTCAACGGGCTCCCGGGGCGGGGTCCCGCCCCCGCCTTCACAGGGCGGCGCCGGGGGCGTACCAGAGCCCCTCGCGGACGTAGTGGAGCCGCAGCTTCCAGGCCTCGGGCGCCGCCGCCGCGCGGAGGACCTCGCCCATGACCACGGCCGAGCTCCCCTCGACGATCACCCGGAGGAGTCGGCACTCGAGCCAGCCCGCGACCCCCGCGGGCACGAGGGCGTCGACCTCCCGGGCCCGCTCCGCCGCGATGCCGAACTCGGCGTACTTGTCGACGTCGCGCCCCGAGACGGAGCCGGTCTTCTCCACGAGGACGCGTTGCGCGACCGAGGGAAGGGCGAGGACGAACTCCCCCGCCTCGACGAGGTCCTCGTAGCTGCGGTGGCCCGGGTCGCAGACGAAGAGGACCCGCGAGACGGGCTCGTAGTCGAGGGGGCAGTTCCAGGCGACGGGCGCGAGGTCGTAGCGGCCGTCCTCCGACTTGGTGCAGACCAGCACGAGGCCGCCGGGATTCAGGAGCTCGTAGGCTTCGGAAACGGCCATTTCTTCGTAGTCCATGCCGGCATTGTAGATCGGTCCCGACGCCGGGGACAGGGGCCGGGCGGGGCCGTCCCGCCCGCTCGCCTCTCGCCTCGCCCCCGTGCTATCGTGGACCCATGAAGCGATACGCCATCGTCGCGCTCTGCGCGATCGTCTGTCTTCCCCTCGCGGCGCAGGCCAAGCCCGTCTCGGCCGCCGACGCCGGCTACGCCCTCGGCCTCCTCATGGGCGCCGACGTCAAGGGCACGGGCGTCGACCTCTCCGTCGACGAGTTCATCGCCGGCTTCAAGGCCGCGCTCTCGGGCGGCCAGGCCCGGATGACCCAGGCCCAGGCCCAGGCCGCCTTCCAGTCCGCCTACCAGGCGGCCAAGGGGAAGAAGGCCGAGACGAAGCTCGCGGAGGGCAAGGCCTTCCTCGCGACGAACGGCAAGAAGGCCGGCGTCAAGACCACGGCCTCGGGCCTCCAGTACGAGGTCCTCCGCGACGGGAGCGGCCCCAAGCCCGCCGCGACCGACACCGTCACCGTGAACTACGAGGGCAAGCTCCTCGACGGCACGGTCTTCGACTCCTCCTACGCGAGGAAGCAGCCCGCCACCTTCGCCCTGAACGGCGTCATCAAGGGCTGGACCGAAGGCCTCCAGCTCATGCCGACCGGCTCGAAGTTCCGCTTCTGCATCCCCTCGGGCCTCGCCTACGGCGAGCAGGGCGCGGGCGACGACATCGGCCCGAACGAGACCCTCATGTTCGACGTGGAGCTCATCTCGATCAAGGGGAAGTGAGTGAAGAGAACGGGAGCGGAACCTTCCGGCGGAAGGTTCCTCCCCCGCGCCCCCTCTTCCAAGGCCGGCCCCGCCGCCGGCGACGCGATGCGCGACGTCGTCGCGCATCGCGCCAAGTCCAGGAATGGTTTCGCGCATCGCGCGCATCGCTGGAAGGCATCATGAGCGACGGCGATCCCCGGCCCCTGGGAGCGTGGAGGCTCCTCGCCTTCCATCTCGCGCCCGGCCTCGCCATCTCGGTCCTCGCCTTCGGCCTCGCGGCCCTGTTCCGGCCCGCGGGGATTCCCTCATATTTCTTCCTCGAGCTCGCGATCCTCACGGTCGCGCCGGCGCTGATGCTGTTCTTCATGAGGCGGACCGCCCGGGCCGAGGGCCTGCCCGGCCCCGCGGCGGCCGTGGCCTTCCGCGGGCGGCTCGCCTGGTGGAAGACGGCCCTCCTCGCCCTCGCGGCCTTCGCCTGGGCCGCCCTCGTCATGACGCTCGCGGGCAGGACGGTCACGCCCGCCGTCAAGGAAGCCCTCTTCCCCTGGTGGCCGGACTGGATGGACCTCGCGGACTACCTCCTCCGCCCCGCCGAATACTCGCGGGCCTGGGTCGTCGCCACCTGGGCCTTCGGCATCCTCGCGACCGGCATCCTCGGCCCCCTCTTCGAGGAGATCTACTTCCGCGGCTTCCTCCTCCCGCGCATCGGCGGGAGCCCCCTCGTCGCCGTCCTGGTCGGCGTCCTCCTCTTCTCGGCCTACCACCTCTTCAGCCCCTGGATGCTCCCGGCCCGCTTCGTCGCACTCCTCCCCCTCGTCTACATCACGCTGCGGACGCGGAGTCTGGGACCGGCGATCCTCGCCCACGTCCTCCTCAACATATGCGGGGACAGCCTGGGCTCGATCGGGTTGGTCTTCGGGAAGTGAGCCGTCCTGTCGATGCCTTCTCGGTGGAGCATGAAAACAGGGCCACAGAGGCACAGGGCAAGAACACAAGGGGAACAGGAAGAAACAGGGGAAGCGGGAATACGTTGCGTCTCCATTCATGCCCATCGCCGATTTCCGCGCTGGGCCACCCGGCTCCGCCGCGCTCCTGCTAATCTGTAACGGGTATGGAACCGCGTGCAATCCAGTTCTTCACAGAACGAACGACCCCCGGAGCCCTGCTCCGGGGGTCGTTCATCCTGCGAGATTCCTTATTCCTGATATTCTCTGTGTCTCTGTGGTTCTGAAAATCCCCTGATCGGAAACGAATTTGCGGGACGTGGTACTATTGCTTCTCCCGCTTCTTCTTCACGTCCTCGGCCTTGCGCGAGATCCGGTTCCAGATCGCGCTCATGCCCATGGCCTTCTTCGCGAGGGAGAGAGTGGCGCGGGCCTCCTCGCGCATGCGCACCGTGCCGTCGAAGATCACCTCGTCGGCGAGGCCGCCCTCGGACTCGTACTTCGCGCGGCGCTCGCGGATGGGGTCGAGGAATGCGTTGAGCGCCTTCGCGAGCTTCTCCTTGACCTCGACGTCGCCCACCTTGCCGAGCCGGTAGCGGGCCTTGAGGTCCTCGACCTCGGCCTTGTCGGGATTGAAGGCGTCGTGGTACTGGAAGACGGGGTTGCCCTCGACGTTGCCCGGCACGTCGGCGCTGATCCGGTTGGGGTCCGTGTACATCGACATGACGCGCTTGCGCACGGTCTTCTCGTCGTCCGAGAGGAAGATCGCGTTGTTCAGGGACTTGGACATCTTCGCGTTGCCGTCGGTGCCGACCAGGGAGCCGAACTCCGACACCATTGCCTCGGGCACGGGGAAGGTCTCGCCGTAGAGGTAGTTGAAGCGGCGCGCGATCTCGCGGGTCACCTCGACGTGGGCGACGTTGTCCTTGCCCACGGGCACGAGGTGGGCGCGGGGCAGGAGGATGTCGGCCGCCTGCAGGACCGGGTAGCCGAGGAGGCCGAAGGGCATCTCCTCGATGCCGGCGCCCTGGGCCATCTCCTTGAGGCTCGGCACGCGCGAGAGGCGGGGCACGGTGATGAGGTTCTGGAAGAAGAGGGCGAGCTCGACGACCTCGGGCACGGCGCTCTGGAGGTAGATGACGCTCCGGGCCGGGTCGATGCCCACCGAGAGGTAGTCGAGGACGGCGGAGCGCACGTTGTCCGCTATCGCCTCGATGTGCTCCTTCTCGGGCTTGGTCGTGAGGGTGTGGAGGTCGGCCACGATGAAGAAGCACTCGTACTCGTCCTGCAACCGGACGCGGTTGGCGAGTGATCCGACGTAGTGGCCGAGGTGGAGGCGGCCGGTGGGCCGGTCGCCGGTGAGGATCCGCTTGCGTTCCATGCTGGTCTCCGTGTTCTGGGGAAGCGTTGCGCGACGCAGTACGGCCGCGCGCGGCGCCATGTACAGGCTGGTTTCCGTCTCCCGGGCCCCGCGAGCCCGGCGCCCGGCGCGCCGCGAAGGGCGACGCTACCTGGCGGGCGGAACCGGAAGACGCCAGGACCAGCGGCGTCCGCGGGGGCCGCCGCGCATGCCGAGTCCCAGGGGGAGGGCGGTCCGCGCGTGCATGGGTCCATCATAGCGCGCGGCGGCGCGGCTGCTCAAGCGGGAGGCGGGGTCACGGGCACGCAGATGCCGAAACGGTAGGACTCGGCGTAAGGGTCGCCCGAGCCCTCGTGGTAGACCTCGAAGTTGAAGGACCCGGCGGGTCTCCGGTCGAGGGCGGGCAGGATCTCGGCGTAGATCGCCCGGTAGCTCTCGCCGACCCGCACGGCCGAGCCCCGGTGCTCGAAGACCAGGCAGTCGCAGGCCGGCACGGCCTTCCCCGCGAGGTCGATGGGCAGCTCGTCGAGGGTCTCCATCTCCAGGCCGACGAGGATGTCCACGCGATCCTCACTCTCCTCGTCCCAGGTGGCGAGTTGGCGGTAGCGCTCGGGCCTGAGCCGGCGCGGCGCCCCGCGATGCTATAATGTCGGACCAGCCCCCTCGGGCGCGGAGCCGGGGCGGGGACAGGAGGGATCCTTGGGCGCGACGATCCTCGCATTGACCGCCATCCTCGTCTGGTCGAGCCTCGCAATCCTCAACACGAGGGTGAACCACCTGCCGCCCCTCCTCGCGGTGGGGGTCGCCCTCTGCGTCGGCGGCCTCGCGGGCCTGCCGAGGGTACGGGAGTGGAAGGTGCCGCTCCGGACCTTCCTGGTCGGGGTCGGCGGCATCTTCGGCTACCACGCCCTCCTCTTCGCGGCCTTCCGGATGGCCCCGGCGGTCGAGGTCAACCTCGTGAACTATCTCTGGCCCCTCCTCATCGTGGTCCTCTCGCCCGCCTTCCTCCCGGGCTTCGCCCTCAGGCCGAGGCACCTCCTGGGCGCCCTCCTCGGCTTCGCGGGGGCGGGCCTCGTCGTCGCGGGCGGCGGGCGCCTGGGCTTCGCGGCCTCCTCCCTGCCGGGCTACCTCCTCGCCGCCGCCGCGGCCTTCGCCTGGGCGGCCTACTCCCTCCTCACGAAGCGGCTGCCGCCCTTCCCCACGGGGGCCGTCGGCGGCTTCTGCCTCGCCTCGGGCCTCCTCGCGCTGGGCGTTTACGGACTCGGCCTCGCCCTCCGCGGCGAGCCGGCCCCGGCCCTCTCGGCGGCGGACTGGGCCTGGCTCGCGGCCCTCGGGGCCGGGCCCATGGGCGGGGCCTTCTATGCCTGGGACGCCGCCCTGAAGCGCGGCGACCCGCGCTCGATCGGGGCCCTCTCCTACCTCACGCCCCTCCTCTCCACCTTCCTCCTCGTGGCCCTCGGCGGCAAGGCGATGTCGCCCAACGCGCTGGTCGCGATGGCGCTCATAGTGTCCGGTGCGGTCGCGGGGTCGATCGGCGGACGGGCGGGGCCGGGCGGCCGCCGGGGGCGCCGAACCGGCGCCGAAACGTAGGAGGCGCGTCGTGCGATTGATAGGAGTCATCGGCGGCATGAGCTGGGAGTCGAGCGCCGAGTATTACCGCATCCTCAACGAGGAGGTCGCCCGCAGGCTCGGGGGTCCCGCCTCGGCCCGGATCCTCCTCTCCTCCGTGGACTTCTCCTTCTTCGTCCCCCGCATGGCCGCCGGCCGCTGGGACGAGATCCGCGAGGCCCTCCTCGCCGAGGGGCGGCGCCTCGCCGCCGGCGGGGCCGAGGCCCTCCTCGTGGCGACGAACACGATGCACCTCTTCGCCGATGAGATCGAGGCGGCGGCCGGGATCCCCCTCCTCCACATCGCCGACGCCGCCGGCCGGGCGGCCTCGGCCCGCGGGGCCCGCCGCGTCGGGCTCCTCGGCACGGCCTACACGATGGAGAAGGGCTTCTACCGGGACCGCCTGGCGGAGCGCTTCGGGATCGAGGCGATCGTCCCGGGGGCGGCCGCGCGGGCCGAGGTCAACCGCATCATCTTCGAGGAGCTCTGCCTCGGCGTCTTCCTCGACGGGTCGAGGAAGACGTTGCGCGACATCGCCGCCGGCCTCGCGGCGGAGGGCGCGGAGGGCGTGGTCCTCGGCTGCACCGAGCTGCCCCTCGCGATGGCCGACGGGGACATCTGCGCGCCCTACTGGGACACGACGCGGCTCCACGCCCTCGCCGCCGTGGACTTCATGCTGGGCTAGGCGCGGCATCGGTTGACAGCCCGCCGGGCGCGGCTACAATTCTTCCATCCTCTCGTTCCGGAGGTCCGCGTGGGGAAGATCCGCGTTCTCCTGGCCGGCGAGTCCTGGGTCTCCACGACCACCCACCTGAAAGGCTGGGATTTCTTCTCGTCGACGTCCTACGACACGGGCCTCGGCTACCTGCAGGCGGCCCTGGAATCGGCCGGAATGGAATTCACCCACCTGCCGAACCACCTGGCCGACTCGCGGTTCCCGAACACGCAGGAGGGCCTGGCCGCGTACGACGTGATCCTCCTGAGCGACATCGGCTCCAACACGCTCCTGCTCCACCCCGATACCTGGGCGCGGGGACTCCCGACCCCCAACCGCCTGCGCTTGATCAAGGAATGGGTCGAGCGGGGCGGGGGCTTCGCGATGTGCGGCGGCTACTATTCCTTCTCCGGGATCTACGGCGCGGCCCGCTATCGACGTACGCCGGTCGAGGAGATCCTTCCCGTCGACATCCAGCCCTACGATGACCGGATCGAGACGCCGGAGGGAACCCTGCCCGAGGTGGTCGATCCGGGCCATCCCATCCTCGCCGGCCTGCCCCTCGCCTGGCCTCTGTTGCTGGGCTTCAACGAGCTGAGCCTGAAGCCGGGCGCCCGCCTCCTGGCCAAGGTGGGCGAGCAGCCCTTGCTGGCCGTCCAGGAGGTCGGCCGGGGCCGGACCCTCGCCTGGGCCTCCGATATAGGGCCGCACTGGTGCCCGGCGGCCTTTGCCACGTGGGAGGGCTACGCGCGGCTCTGGTCCCGGGCCGTGGCCTGGCTCGCCGGACGGCTGTGAGGCGCGGGCCATAGGCGAAGCGGCCGCCCGGGCCGGCCGGAATCGGCTATCATCGATCTCGCGAAGGAGGCTGCGATGCTCAAGGGTATCCCCGACATCATCTCCCCGGAGCTGCTCAAGGTGCTGCACGAGATGGGCCACGGCGACGATCTCGTCATCGGCGACTCGAACTACCCGGCGGCCAGCAACGCCCGGATCCTCGTCCGGGCGGACGGCCACGACGTCCCGACGATCCTCGACGCCATCCTCCGGCTCTTCCCCCTGGACGGCTACGTGGAGCGGCCGGTCTCCCTCATGCAGGTGGTGCCCGGCGATCCCACCGTCCCCGAGGTCCAGGAGCGGATCCGGCAGGTCGTGCGCGCCCACGAGGCCAGGGGCGACGCGGCCATCGAGCTGGTCGAGCGCTTCGCCTTCTACGAACGGGCGAAGAAGGCCTACGCCATCCTCGCGACCACCGAGAAGGGGGCCTACGGTTGCATGATCATCAAGAAGGGCTGCGTGCGGTAGGCGCGTCCCGCCCTACTTCTTCCCGAACAGCCTCGCCCGAAGCCAGGCCGTCGACTTGACGGCGTCGCCCTCCGCGATGAGGCCGCGGATCTCCGCGGTCGCCCGTCCGTCGAGGAGCTCCTCGATGCCCCGGAGGAATTCGACGGAGTTCCTCAGCGCGCCCTGGCCGTCCTCGCGGTAGGGGTACTGGTCCATCGAGAACCAGCCCTCGTAGCCGATCTCGCGGAGCCAGAAGAGGAGCTCGACGAACTCGGCGAGGTGCACCGAGCCGACGATCATGTCGTCGTCCCAGGAGCGGTAGTTGTCGTTGAAGTGCATGTGGAACAGCTTGCGCCCGTAGTCCGAGAGGATGACCGCCGATTCCGCGACGTTCTCGCCGGCCGCGAAGGCGTGCCCCGTGTCGATCGTCACGCCGACGTTCGCCCGGCCGGTCTCCCTCGCGACGAGGAGGGTGTCGGCCGCGCGCGCCATCGTGGAGTGGGTGCGTGGCTCCTTGGGCTTGTACTCGAGGGAGAACTTGATGTCGGGATAGGCCGCCGCGGCCTTCGCCACCGCGTCCACCAGGTTCCGGCGGTCCTCGGCGTAGTGCGACTGGAAGGGATAGTCGAAGCCGTCCTGACCCGGCCAGAGATTGATGAGGGGGCACTTCAGCGCGCGGGCCTGCTCGGCGGCCGCGCAGGTCTCCTCGTAGGCCTGGGCCCTGATGGCGGGATCCTTCGAGGTGAAGGCGCCCCTGCCCCAGCGCTTCTGCGAGAAGTGGTCGGGGATGATCGAGACGCAGGCGAGGCCGTGCTTGGAGAGGAGGCCGCCCATCTCCTCGACGTTGTCCTTCGTGACGTCCCAGGTCCCCACGAGCTCCACGCCTTCGACGCCCTCGATGGCCGCGGCCTGGCGGATCATCTCCGCCTTCGGGGGCTGGTCCTTGTAGCCCGAGGAGAGGAAGCGGTCGCAGGTGTTGCCCAGGTTCCCGAGGATGATGGAGTACTTGTTCATGTGATCCTCCTTGAGGGTTCGCGCGGGCCGCCGCGGGCCCGCGACGGCGCTCCGGTCATGCGGGGCCCCGCAGGTCGAGCACGGAGCGCCGCTCGACGAGCTCGCCGCCGATCAGCGCCTTGACGGGGGGCGAGGCCGGGTTCACCCGGATGCGGTTCGCGAGGAGCTGCGCCGCCATCCGGCCGATCTCGACCTTCGAGACGCGGACGGTCGTCAGCGGCGGATCGGCGTTGGCCGAGATCGGTAGGTCGTCGAAGCCCACCACGGAGACGTCCTCCGGGACGCGGATCCCCGCCTGCCGCATCGCGCGGAGGCAGCCGCAGGCGATGATGTCGTTGGCGCAGAAGAGGGCGGGGGGGAGCCTCGTCCCCCGCGCGATGATCGCGCGCATGTCCTCGATCGCGCCGTGAAAGGTCGAGTCGACGGCGAAGACGAGGCCGGGGTCGAAGGGCAGGCCCAGCCGGGCGAGGCTCGCGACGAAGCCCTCCTCGCGCAGCTTGAAGTTGCGGGTCTCGATGCTGCCCTTCACCATGCCGATCCGGCGGTGCCCCAGGCCGGCCAGGGCCTTGACGATGGTGTAGACCGAGTCCTCGTTGTTCATGTCGACGAAGTCGAAGTCCAGGAACTCGTGGTAGGTGTCGATGAAGACGAGCGGCTTGCGCAGGGCGCCGAAGCGCTCCACGTCCTCGCCGCTCAGCTCGGTGCCGAGGACGATGAAGCCCTCGGCGTTCTTCTCCATCGCCGCGGCCAGGATCTCCTCGATCGGGGTAAGCTTGAAGGTCACGATCTCGAGCGAGAAGCCGGCCTGCACGGCGCCCTTCCCGAGGCCCTCGATGTAATCCGCGATGAAGACATCGTGGTCGCGGTTGACCGCGTGCCCGTGCCTGGCGATGCGGAGCAGGCAGAGGCTGCCGTTCCTGGAGCTGCGCGGACCGGGGTAGCCGAGCTCCCGGGCGGTCTTGAGTATCCGGTCGCGGAGTTCTTCGCTGGCGCCGGGCTTGTTGTTGAGCACCAGCGACACCGTCGTCGGGGAGACTCCGACGCGGAAGGCGATGTCCTTGATCCGAACGCCCATTGTCCTTGTTCTCTTTTCCTGAAGTATGACACTAGGACCACTGATAGTAGTTGTCAAGCGTTACTAAAAAAAAGTAAATAATTTAGCTCGAATCAGCTGTTTTGATGGAGAATCAGCGCGATGACGCTGACGAATATAGCGATATAGTACTCCAGCTTACGAGTGTCTTCGTTATATAAATTGAAACGGCATTGTCGTTGCAGTGATAAATTATTTTTATAACAATAAATAGCTGAAACACATGGGATACCGAGAGCCCTGAGCGGGTCAGGTGATCAACGTGTCCCCCTATTCCGGCGGTACTTTCGTTTCACTAAACGAAGCTTGACAGCTGGATCGCCGATGCTACACTTAGCCTATCTTTCCTCACGCCATGGAGCATGGGAGGCAGAAATGAAGCGAACGCTACTGACGGTGCTCGCGATCGTGCTGGTCTTCGCCCTGGCCACTCCGGTTTTCGGGCAGACCTACGATCCCGCGAAGTTCAAGTCCTCCAAGCCGCAGTCGGCCTGGAAGATCGCCCTCGTGCCCAAGGACGCGACCAACGCCTGGTTCGTCCGTATGGAGCAGGGGGTCAAGCGCTACGCGGCGGACACGAAGATCAACGTCTTCCAGAAGGGCCCGCCCAAGACCGACGCGGCCATGCAGGCACAGGTCATCGAGGACCTCATCGCCCAGGGCGTCGACGCGATCTGCGTCGTCCCGGTCGACATCGCCGCGCTCGAGCCCGTCCTCGGCAAGGCCCTGTCCAAGGGCATAGCGGTCATCGCCCACGAGGGCTCCTCCCTCCAGAACGTCCTCTACGACATCGAGGCCTTCTCGAACGAAGGCCTCGGCCAGGCCCTCATGCAGGTGCTCGCGAAGAGCATGGGCGAGAAGGGCGTGTACACCACCATGGTCGGCAACGTCACCAACGCCTCCCACAACGAGTGGGCCGACGCGGCCGTCGCCTACCAGAAGGCCAAGTACCCGAACATGACCCTCCTCGCGGCCGAGCCCCGCGTCGAGATCATGGACAACCTCGACACCGCCTACCAGCGCGCCAAGGAGCTCTTCAAGAAGTATCCGACCCTCAAGGGCGTCCTCGGCACCTCCTCCCTCTCCACCCCGGGCACCGCCCGCGCCATCGAGGAGCTCGGCCTCAAGGGCAAGGCCTTCGTGACCTCCGTCGGCCTGCCCAACGAGAACAAGCCCTACCTCAAGAGCGGCACGGTGCAGGCCGTCATGCTCTGGGACTCCGCCGAGGCCGGCTACGCCATGCTCGCCATGGCCGTCTCCGTCCTCAAGGGCGACAAGGTCGCCAACGGCATCAACCTGAAGGCGAAGGGCTGGGAGAGCATGACCTTCGCGCCCGGCTCCACCAAGGTCCTCCTGGGCAAGAGCTGGATCAACATCACCAAAGAGAACGTCGACGGCTTCGGATTCTGATCGGGCGCGGCATGCCATCCGGGACGCGGGCGGGGCTCTTACACCCGCCCGCGTTCTTTGTCATCATGCGAGTTGGAGGCGCGAATGGCGTCCACGGTGCTTAAGGTAGCCGGGGTGGAGAAGTCCTTCGGCGGCGTGCGGGCCCTCAAGGGGGTCGACCTCGAGATCGGCTCCGGCGAGATCCACTGCCTCGCCGGGGAGAACGGCTCCGGCAAGTCCACCCTCATCAAGGTGATCTCCGGCGTGCACGAGCCCGACGCGGGATGGATCGAGCTCGGCGGCCGGCGCCGCGCGCGCCTCAGCCCCATCGAGGCGATCTCCCTCGGCGTCCAGGTCATCTACCAGGACTTCTCGGTGTTCCCCAACCTCAGCGTGATGGAGAACCTCGCGCTCAACATGGAGCTGATGGACAAGCGCGTCCTCATGAACTACCGCCGCGCCCGGTCCATCGCCGAGCGCGCGGTCTCGCAGATCGGCTTCGACATCGACCTCGACGAGCGGGTGGAGAGCCTCTCCGTGGCCGACCGCCAGCTCATCGCCATCTGCCGCGCCCTCCTCCAGGACTCGAGGCTCATCATCATGGACGAGCCCACCTCGGCGCTGACGAAGAAGGAGGTCAAGGCCCTCTTCTCCGTGATCAAGGCGCTCCAGGCCCGCGGCATCTCCATCCTCTTCGTCTCGCACAAGCTCGACGAGGTCTTCGAGATCTCCGAGCGCTACACTATCCTCCGCTCGGGCGAGAACGTCGCTTCGGGCAGCACGGCCGAGCTCGACAGGAAGGCCTTCGCCTTTCATATGACCGGGCGCGAGTTCTCCGAGGAGTCCTACCGCCCGGCCGGGCCGCCGGCCCAGCCCATACTCTCGGTCAAGGGGCTGTCGCGGCGCGGCTGCTACTCCGACGTCTCCTTCGACCTCGCGCCGGGGGAGATTCTCGGCATCACCGGCCTCCTCGGCTCGGGGCGGACCGAGCTGGTCGAGACCCTGTTCGGCCTGACGCGGCCCGACTCGGGGCTGGTCGAGGTCCGGGGGAAGCCGGCGAGGATCGGGAGCGTGAAGGACGCCATCCGCCGGGGCATAGGCTACGTACCCTCGGACCGGCTCACCGAGGCGCTCTTCCTCCCCCAGGCCATCGAGCGCAACGCGGTCATCGCCGTGCTCGACCGCCTCGTCGGAGGCCTCGGCCTCCTCAGGCGGAAGGCCGTCGCGGAGACCACGGCGCGTTGGATCCGGGAGCTGTCGATCGCCACGAAGGATCCCTCGCTCCCGGTGCGCACCCTCTCCGGCGGCAACCAGCAGAAGGTGGTGCTCGCCCGCTGGCTCGCGAACGACCTCTCGGTGCTCATCCTGAACGGGCCGACGATGGGCGTCGACATCGGCTCGAAGTACGACATCCACGCGCTCATGCGCAGGCTCGCCTCGGAAGGGCTGGCCATCATCGTCGTCTCCGACGACCTTCCCGAGGTGCTCGCCTGCGCGAGCAGGATCATCGTCATGCGGGACGGCGCCTTCGTCCGGGAGCTCGACCCCGCGGCCACCACGGAGTCGACCCTCGGCGAGCTCTCCACGGGCGTCGCGTAGGAAGGGGATGCACATGATCACCGCTCGCAGGATCTTCGCGCGCTCGGAACCCTGGGTGCTCGCCGCCATCGTCGCCCTCAGCCTCCTGATCCAGGCCCGGTCGGGCCAGTTCTTCACGGGCAACAACCTCGTCGACCTCGCCCGCGCCCTCATCGTGCCGGGCCTCCTCTCGATCGGCTGCATGATGGTCATCGTCTCCGGAGGCATCGACGTATCCTTCACCGCCATCGCCTCGCTGGCCATGTACGTCACCGACAGGATCCTCTTGGCGTCGGGCTACTCGGGCAACGTCATCCTGGCCTACGCCATGGCGGGAGGCTTCGGGCTCCTCCTGGGTGCGCTCAACGGCTTCCTGATCGCCTTCCTCCGCCTCCCGACGCTCGTCGTCACGCTCGGGACCGGGAGCCTGTACACCGGGCTCATGTTCGGCGCCTTCGCGGCGAGCGCCTCGGACGTCCCGCCGTCCATCGCCGCCCACGGCAAGGAGACCCTCTTCACCGCGGTGAACGAAGAGCTCGGCCTGACCTCGAACATGCCCTCGCAGATCCTCATCCTCGCCGGCATGCTCGTCCTGGCCTTCCTCCTCCTCCGCTACACCATGCTCGGCCGCGGCATCTACGCGATCGGCGGCGACGAGGCCGCCGCGGAGCGCGCGGGCTTCAACGTGCGCGCGATCAAGATGTTCCTCTACTGCTTCGTCGGCGTCCTCGCCGGGATCACGGGCATCGCGAGGATCTCGATGATGGCCTACGCCGATCCCTCGACCATGCTCGGGATGGAGCTCACGGTGATCGCGGCCGTCGTGCTCGGAGGCACGAGGGTGACGGGAGGCCTGGGCACGCTCACGGGGACGATGCTCGGCATCGCCCTCATGACGATCCTCGCGAACAGCCTGATCCTCATGGGCATCCCGACCTACTGGTCCCGCGCCTTCACCGGCGCGGTGATCATCGTCGGCACGGGGGTGACCGCGCGCCGGATCGCGTCGCCCCGCCGCCAGCGCGACATCAAGAAGGACTAGGGGGAGGCCATGAAGAACGAAAGGGCGGGAACCGCGGCCCCGGCGCTCCGGCGCGGCCGCGACCAGAGCCTCGCGCGCCTCCTCGTCATGCTCGCCGTCGTGTTCGTCCTGATGGCGGTCCTGCGCCCGGGCCAGTTCGTGACCTTGGCGAATTTCGGCTCGATGATGCGGCAGTTCCCCGAATACGGCATCATGGCCATCGGCATCAGCCTGACCATGATAACCGGGGGCATTGACCTCGGCGTGGTCGGCACGGCGAACCTCTCCGCCATCCTCGCGGCCAAGCTGCTCATCGGCGCGGTGCCGCGCGGGGCGCCGCCGGCCCAGGCCCTGCCGTACATGATCCTCGCCGTGCTGCTGGCCCTCGCCACCGGCCTGGCCTGCGGGGCCTTCGCCGGCCTCCTCATCTCGCGCTTCCGGATCCCCGCGATACTCGCCACCCTCGGGACCCAGCAGCTCTACACCGGCATCGCCATCGGCATCACGAACGGACGCCCGCAGAGCGGTCTGCCCCTCCTCTACTCGAACGTGGGCAACACCGAGTTCTTCGGCCTCGTCCCCCTCTCGTTCGTCATCTTCCTCGTCGCGGCGCTGGCGGTCGGCGTCATGCTGTCCCGCTCCCGCTTCGGCACCTACATGTACATGCTGGGGACGAATCCCAAGGCCGCCCTGTACACGGGGCTCGGCAACGCCTCGATCCTCGTCCGCACCTACATGCTGTCGGGCTTCCTCTCCTCGGTGGCGGGGTTGATCATGATGGCGAGGGCCAACTCCGCCAAGGCCGAGTACGGGACGCCCTACACGCTCCAGTGCGTGCTCATCGCGGTGCTGGGCGGCATCGATCCGAACGGCGGCTTCGGCAAGATCGCCGGCGTGACCCTCGCGGTCCTCATCCTCCAGTTCCTCTCGTCGGGCCTCAACATGTTCAACAACATCTCGAATTTCTACCGGGACGTGATCTGGGGCGGGGTGCTGATCCTCGCGCTCGTGGCCAACAGGCTCCTCTCGCAGGGCGCCGAGCGCCGCGCCTCGCGGCGGGCCGGGGCCTGAGCCCCGGAGCGCCGCGCCGGGCCAGGGCTAGACCCGGAAGCGCCCGGCCAGGGCGTTGAGACTCCCGACGGCGTTCGAGGTCCCGCGGATCAGGCCGGCCACCGAGGTGAAGCCCGCGCGGATCGCCGAGGCGTCGCGGTTGATGTGCTCGGCCCCGGCCTTGGTCGCCTGGGCTATCTCGAGGAGGGCGGTCATGCGCTCGAGGACGGCCCGGCTCGCGCTCGACATGGCAGCCGCGCCCTCGCGCAGGTCGACCGCCATCGAGTTCATCGAGGCGAGGTAGTCGCGGATGAGGCGCCCGCCCTCGGCCTGCTCGCCGAGGGAGGAGCGCATCTCGGTCTCGAAGCGGGTCACCTCGCCGATGCGCTCGCTCACCTCGGCGAAGCCCTCGCGCGCCGAGGACGAGGATTCGACGATGGCGGCGATGGCGGTCCTCATCTCGGCGAGGGCGCGGCCCACGCTCTTGGACTGGGCGGCGGAGCTTTCGGCCAGGGCGCGGATCTCGTCCGCGACGACGGAGAAGCCCGCGCCGGCCTCCCCCGCGTGGGCGGCCTCGATGGCGGCGTTCATGGCGAGGAGATTCGTCTGCGACGCGATGCGCGCTATCATTCCGTTCGTCTCGTCGAGGAGTCGCGACTTCTCGGCGACGGCGACGGCCGAGGCGGCCGCCTCGTCGAGGCGGCGCGTGCCCTCCTCGGCGGAGCGGAGGAGGCGGTCATAGCTCGCCGCGACCTTCTCCACCGAGGCGGAGACGGCCTGCACGGAGGCGAGCATCTCCTCGATGCTGGCGGAGCCCTCGGCCACGCCGGCGGCCTGCCGTTCCACGGCGCCGCGCAGGGCCTCGATGCCGGAGTCGATCTCGCGGACCGAGGTCGAGGACTCGGAGGCGCTCGCGGCCTCCCGGTCGATCTGCACGCCGATGTCGGCCACCGCGCCGACGATGCCGTCGAGGGAGCCCCCGACCTCGCGGGTGCTGGCGCCGAGCTCCTCGCAGGCCGCGTCGAGGTCGGCCGCCGCCCCGCTCACCTCGGCGACCATGGCGCGGAGCGAGGAGGCGAAGGCGTTGAAGCTCGCGGCCGCGCGGCCGATCCCGTCGAAGTTGAGGAGCTCGAGGCTCACGGTGAGGTCGACGCCGCTCCCGTCCGCGAAGCGGCCGAGGCGCTCGGCGAGGAGGCCGAGCTGGGTGTTCCGCTCGCGGCGCGACAGGGCGAGGAGGGCGCCGGCGAAGAGGGCGACGGCGAGGCCCGTCGCGGCCGAGGAGCCCGCGAGGCTCGAGGGGCCGGGCGAGCCCCCCTCGCGCTCCGCGAAGAAGCGGCCGACGTAGGCGAGCCTGACCCCGAGCGCGGCCAACGCGCCGAGGCAGATGAGGAGGTCCTCGTTCTCGACGAAGGAGTCCCGCTCACCCTGCCTGACGTCGGCGATGCCGAGGCGGCGCTTGGGCTCGAGGAGGGCGACGTTCACGAGGAGGGCCGCGAGGCAGGAGGAAAGCAGGGACTCGGTGAGCTTGAGGGCCATGGCCCAGGCGAGGGGCGTCCCGTTCGGCGCCCTCCAGCCGTTCAGGCCGTAGAAGACGAGGGTTCCCGCGGACCAGAAGCCGAGGTTCGCCGCGATGAGGAAGGCGGGCACCCTGAGGGCCGCGCCGCGGGCCCTGGCCTCGAGGCCGGGCTTCCCGTCGAGGTGGGCGAAGAGGGGCCTCAGCATGGCGCGCACCGCGACGACGTAGGCCGCGGCCAGGACGAGGGAGAGACCGAAGACCGCGGGCTTGAGGGCGGCGGCGAGCCGCGCGGCGTAGCCCGCGCGGAGGGCGGGATTGTAGAGCGAAGTGAAGATCTCGCCGACGGCCAAGGTCGCGATGGGCACGAGGACGAGGGCCGAGACCAGCTTGGGGAAGACGCGGCGCTCTGATTCGGAACGCACGGGAACCTCCGTTTTTGAAACGTTGCGGATACTATACCGCAGCGGCGGGCCGGCGGCAAAGCGTTTCCGCGCCGGCCCGCTTTCCGGGCCGCCGACCGCGCTCAGGACTTCAGCGCGACGGGCACGTCCTCGAGGGAGATCGCGGGGAAGGTCCCCATCCTCGCGGGCCGCGCGCGGTCGCCGACCTCGGCCACGCGGCGCATGACGTCGTAGACGTTGCCCGCCATCATCGCGTCGCCGACGCGCCCGACCACCTCGCCGCCCTCGACGTAGAGCCCGGGCGCAAGGCCGATCGAGAAGTCGCCGTTGGGGATGTTGCCCGAGTGGGCCCCGAGTACGGACTGGACGACGATGCCGCGGTCGATGGAGGCGATCATGTCGCGGAAGGAGCTCGAGCCGGGCGACATGGCGAGTCCGCGGGCGGAGGGCGCGGGGGCGGCGGAGAGCCCGCCGGCCCAGCCGCAGCCCGTCGCCTCGACGCCGATCCTCGCGGCGTAGTCGCGGTCCGCGTAGAACCCGGCCAGCGCCCCGCGCCGGAAGAGGTCGAGGCGCCTGCAGGGCGTGCCCTCGTCGTCGAAGGCCCGGGCTCCGGGGAAGCGGTCGTCGAGGCAGTCGATGTAGAGGTCGACGCGCTCGGAGAGGAGGCGCTCGCCCATCTTGTCCGCGATGGGCGATATCCCCAGGCGTACGCTCTTCGCGCTCGTCGCCGCGACGAGGCGCCAGGCGAGGGCGTAGACCGCGTCGGGCATGAGGAGGACCTTCATGCGGCCGGCCGCGGGCTTGCGTTCGGGGAGGGAGGCGACGTAGAGACTCGCGAGCTCCTCGATCCTGTCGGCGGGGAAACCCTCGAAGGCGAGGGCGCTTTGGTCGGCGCTCATCGCCGAGGCCGAGGCGGGATACAGGCAGGCGCAGCCTGTCTCGAAGCTCGAGGAGCGGGCCGAGTAGGACGCGCCGAGGCTGTTCATGAGCCGGGCCTCGCCGACGCTCGCCTCGGCGCCGGCCCTCATCTCGGTGCCTCCGGGGACGAGGGCGGCGAGTCGCTCGAGGATCCGGCCGCACTCCGCGACCAGGGCCTCGGAGCCGAGATCCTCGGCCGCGGGGTCGTAGGAGGCGGGCGAGGGGAGGGCGGCGGAGGCGGGCAACGCATAGCCGACCTCGGGGCCGCGCCGCGCCGAGGCGAGGGCCCGCTCGACGAGGGCGCCGCGGTCGGCGAGGTTCGTCGTGTAGGCGAAGCCGAGCCTCCCGTCCTTGACGAGGAGGAGCCTCGTCCCCGAGCGCATGGCGCTCTCGATGTCCTTGAGGGCGCCGTCCTCGAAGGAGACCCCCGTGCCGGACCATGATTCCTGGTAGACCGTGACCGCCTCGGCGGACTTGCGCGCGAGCTCGAGCAGCCGTTCCATCATGCGCCTCCCACGACGAGCTTCCGGACGAGGACGTGGGGGCCGCCGTGGCAGGAGCGGATATTGGTCTGGCCCTTGCCGCAGCCCCCGATCTTGGAGAGGTAGAAATCGGAGCCGATCGCCTCGATGTCGCCGAGGGTCTCGTAGAGGTCGCCCGAGATGTTGATGTCCCGGACCATGCGGCCCCGCTTCCCGCCCTTGATCTCGTAGCCGTACTGGGCCCCGAAGGTGAAGTTGCGCCCCGCCGTCTGCCCGCCCTTGGCGTCGAGGAGGTAGAGGCCCTCGCCCGCGGCCGCGAGGAGGGAATCGAGGCTCTCGCCCCGCGGCTCGATGAAGATCGTGCCCATGCGGACGATGGGCGCGTAGCGGTAGTCCTCGGCGACCGCGTGGCCGTTGGGCTCCTCGCCGAAGGCCGCCGCGGTGCGGCGCGAGTGGAGCCTGCCGCGGAGCACGCCGTCCTCCATGAGGACGACGCGCCGGGCGGGGACGCCCTCGTCGTCGTAGCGGTAGTGGCCGAGGACCCCCTCCATCGCGGGGTCGTCGACGATGGTCAGGCCGGGCGCGCCGAGCCGCTCCCCGAGCCTCATGCGCGCGCGCATCGAGGGCATGTCCTCGATGATGTCCGCCTCCGAGAAGTGGCCGAAGGCCTCGTGCGTGAAGACGCCCGCCATGTTCGGGTTGAGGACGACGGAGTAGGCGCCCCCCTTTGCCGGCGCGGCGTCGAGGAGGTCGACGACGAGGCGGGCGCGCTCCTCGAAATACGGCTCGAGGCCGAGGACGCTGCCGTAGCCGTCCGAGCCCCCTGCATGGCAGCGGATGTTCTGGACGAGGGCGCCCGAGCGGCTCGTCAGCATGCCCTGGATGCCGGTGGTGACGAGCCTCTCCTCGACCTCCGCGCCCTCCGTCGAGGCGAAGGCCCGGTCGCGCCTCGTCTCGAAGTAGCGCAGGCTGCTCGCGGCGATCCGGGGCGAGGAGCGGGCGACGCGGTCGTAGCCTTCGAGGAGCCCGATTTTTTCCTCCATGGTCCTGGAGGCCGGGTCGATCCCGAGCCGCGGCAGGATCTTCCCGACCGCGGCGGCGACGGGCGCGAGGCGGACGGGCCGGCGGCCGAGCCGCGAGAGGAGTCGCGCGTCCGCGAGGGCCTTCGCCGCGGCCTTCGGCGCGTCCTCGGGCCTCGTGAAGGCGATCGTCGCGAAGCCGCCGCCCGCGAGGACGCGGAGCACGAAGCCGTCCGCCTCGCAGGAGCTCAAGGACTTGAGCTCGCCGCTCTCGTTGACGATCTCCGCGTCGGAGCGGAGCTCGTACCGTATGTCCGCGTAGTCGGCTTGGACGAGGCCGAGCATCCGCTTGAGCTCGCCGATCATGCGCCCTCCTCCCGGCGCGGGCGCCCTGTCCGGCCGTCCCCGCGCGAGGCGCTCAGGATGGCACGGTTCCGGGCACCGGTCAATGTACGACGGTCGGCGACTCCGGCGCGCGGGGAAAAAAGCGATCGGGGACTATACCAACACCCCGCCCCATCCACTATATTTGGCCGCGTGTTCCCCCACGTTCCCGGAGGTTCCCATGAAGCGTAGCCCCACCCCCACCCGCGTCCTGGCGCTCGCCTCGGCGTTGGCCGCGGCCGCGGCCCTCGCCTCCTGCGCCTCGGCCCCGAAGCCCGCGCCCGTCGAGCCCGAAGCGGAGGCCGTCTCGGCGGCCAGCGAGTCGGCCGAAGAGGCCCCCGCCGAGCTCGCGGCGCCGCAAAAGGTCGCCAAGGAGAGGATCTTGATCGTCAAGGTCCCGGTCCTCGTCAAGGAATCGTCCTTCTATCCGGACGGCCTCCTCGACGAATACGCGGTATATAAATACGATGAAAGCAAGACCCGGCTCCTCGAGAAGGCCACGTTCGACGGCTCGAGGCCCGACCCGGTCGAGCGCCTCGTCTCCGAGTGGAAGGACGGCCGCCTCGCCTCCGACACGGCCTACGACGCCGAGGGCCGCGTCCGCCTGCGCCGCGAGTACGGCTACGACCAGGCCGGCCGCCTCGTCTCGGAGCGGGCCTCCGACGCCAAGGGCCAGCCCCTCTCCTCCTCGACCTACGCCTATGACGGGCAGGGCAGGAGGATCGAGTGGCGCGCCTTCGACGGGGCGGGGCTGCTCAAGGCGATCACGACCTACGGCTACGCGCCGGCCCGGATCGACATGAAGGACGCCGCGGGCAAGCCGACGGGCTCGATCCTGACCGAGCTCCTCGCGGACGGCCGGCCCGCCAAGCGGATCTACCTCGCGGCCGACGGCGCGACGCAGAGGACCGAGGCCTACGAGTACGTCGCCGCGGGTCCCTCCTCCCTCGAGGTCAGGCGCCCCGACGGCGGGGTCGTCACGCGGACGACCTACGCCTACGGCGCCTCGGGCGAGCTCCTCTCGAGCTCGACCTCCGACGGCTCGGGGGCGGTCCGTGAGACGCGGAGCTACGAATACGCGATCCGCGAGGATTCGAAGACCGAGATCTACTACGAATAGGCAAGGAAGACTCCCATGAAGCGACTCGTTCCTCTTCTCATCCTGCTCCTCGCCGGCGCCGTCCTCGCGGCCGACGAGATGACCGAGGTCTATCGGCGCATCTATCTCGAGTCCGAGGGCCTTGGGCAGAAATATTCCGCCATCCTCAACCTCGTCGGCCTCGGGGACCGCGAGACCGCCCCCGTGATCGCGGAGGCCTTCTCCGATCTCCTCCGCGAGCAGTCCAATTACGGCTCGCCCTCGGACAGGGAGCTCCTCTCGCGGGGCCTCCGCGTCACGGCCTCCGCCCTCGGCGACTATAAGTACACGGAGGCCGCCCCCTCGCTCTGGGCCGCGGTCGAGCAGGCCGCCGACCCCCTCGCGCGGGCCGAGGCCCTCATCGCCCTCGGCAAGGTCCGGGCCGCGGGCTACGCGGAGCGGATCTCCCTCCTCCTCCGCGACCTCAACCTGAAGCCGACCGCCGACGTCGACTCGGGAGAGAAGATGGCCTTCGCGGCCATCCTCGCCCTCGAGAAGCTCCGCGACGGCCGCGGTTTCGCGCCCGTCTTCTTCGCCACCGACGCCTGGTACTCGCAGCGCGTCCGGCAGCAGGCCGAGCGCTCGCTGCCGAACATCGCCGACGACCCGACCGATCCCATCAAGGCCATCATCGCCTCGGAGACCCCGGAGCGCATCCTCAAGGCCCTCAAGGCCGAGGTCGCCTCCAAGGCGGCGCCTTCCCGCAAGGCGGAGGCCGCGCTCCTCGCGCTCAAGACCGGGCACCAGAAGGCGCCGCGGGACAAGGCCGAGGAGCGGGTCTACGGCGAGCTCCGCAAGCTCGCCCTCCGCGCCTTGATAACCAACAAGGCCGCCGGGGCCGAGCCCGTGGAGCCCTGCCTGGCATCCTACGACCGCGGCGTCGACGAGGAGGAGCGCCTCCTCGGCCTCTCGGCGCTCGGCGTCAACGCCGGCGACGAGGCCGCGAAGGCCTTGAGCGGCGTCATCCTGAAGCTGAACGACGAGCAGCGCTCCGGCGTCACGAGCGAGCTCCGCAACCGCATGGCCAAGGCCGCCGTGGAGAACGCGGGCCTCACCAGGAACAAGCTCGTGAGGCCGGCCCTGGTCCTCGTCGCCAGCAACGACACGTGGTCGGGCGGCATCATCCTCGCC
This sequence comes from uncultured Treponemataceae bacterium, assembly GCA_964399065.1. GTDB lineage: Bacteria > Spirochaetota > Spirochaetia > Treponematales > Rectinemataceae > JAKLFE01. The sequence goes on from CAYNPQ010000002.1 coordinate 62,342, forward strand.
GCGAAGAACGCCGCCGCCTCGATTCCCTGACCGAGGGCCGGGCGAGGGACGCGGCCTAGACGGCGAATTCGAGAAGGAAGGCCGCCCCTCCCCCGCGCTCGATCGAGATGCTCCCCCCGAGCTGGCCCGCGAGGCTGCGGAGGAGGGTGAAGCCGAAGCCCGGCGAGCTGTCGATGTCCAGGTCGCCGGGCGGCTCGTTGCCGTCGTCGTCGACGCGCAGCAGGACGCGGCCCTCGCGCATCGCGGCGCGCAGCCGGATTCGTCCCCGCTCCCTGCCGGCGAAGGCGTACTTCATCTTGTTCCAGATGATCTCGTTGACGAGGATCCCGAGCTCGGAGAGCCGCTTGGCGTCGAGTTCGATATCCTCGAGCGATTCCTCGATCTCGACCTCGACCGTCGAGGGATGCGCCGCCACCACCCCCCTGGCCAGGTCGGGGAGGTAGTCGCGGATGGACAACCTGCCCTCGCCCGCCGCGCGGAAGAGCTTGTCGTAGAGCAGCCCCATGGCCTTGAGCCGGCTTTCGGCGTCCCTGAGGGCCTCGGCGGCCTCGGCGCCGCCCAGGGCCGCGGCCTGCAGCGAGAGCATGGCCGCCAGCGACGCCATGTTGTTCTTGATGCGGTGGTGGGACTCGGCGAGGAGGAGTTCCTTCTCTTCGAGGAGCTTGCCCAGGGCCAGGGCGCGGCATTCGTTTTCCGGGCCGGCCCCGTCCCGGCAGGCGCGGCGCAGGGGCCTGCCGCGGCCTGAGTTCGCGAGCGCGCCCTCGATGCCAGCGAGGAAGGTGGCGTCGTCGAGCTCGGCGCCCGGGGCCGCCGCGAGGAGGACGAGGTCCGCGGATTCATCCTCCGAGCCGTCGAGGACCTCGAAACCGAAGCTCTCGAGGCGCGCAAGAGTCCGGGTGATATCAGCCCCTTCCGGAGCGAGGATGAGGATCTTGGTATTTCGTTTCACAGAAGTTAGTTAACTCCTATAATCAGGGTTAACTTGATGAAATCGACAATTTATAGCTAGCGATGTATATATTATTTCTATCATCCGACTGAATAAAATACAAGTAGGCGAGCAAGCGCTCACTCCCCCCCCCTTCTCCCGCCGGACAGCCTCCATTCCCCCGAAACGTGGATTGTGGGCCCGGGCTTCTGGGGTGTACACTGACCAGCCGTCCGCCTGAGGCGGGTCGCGCGACACGTGAGGAGCTGACATGGACGCATACAAGGAACGCCGCGAACGCGTCGCGGCGAAGCTCAGGGCCGAGGGCTCGGGCGCCGCCCTCTTCGAGGACGCCGAGGGCCGGCGGGACCTCTCGATCCGCTACCTGTCGGGGCATCCGGACGGCGCCCTGCTCATGATCGCGGCGGACGGCCGCTCCCGCCTCGTGGCCTGGGACATCAACCTGGCGCGGCTCATGGGGAAGGCGGACGAGATCCTCGCCTACTCCGAGTTCGAGCGCCAGCCGATCCGCGCATTGGCTGAAACCATCAAGGCCTGGGGCCTTCCCGCGGGCGCGCGCGTCGAGCTGCCCTCGACGACCGCCTACCCGCGCTACGTGGACTTCGTCGAGGCCCTGCCCGACTGCGACCTCGTCTGCCGCGACGGCGGGATCGGCGCGGAGGTCGACGCGATGCGCGCCGTCAAGGACGTCGCCGAGATCGCCCTGTACCGGAAGGCCGCCGCCATCACGGATTCCCTCGTCGACGCGATCGAGGCCGCGGTCCGCGGCGGCCGGGCCTCGACCGAGACCGACGTCGCCCTCCTCATCGAGCGCGAGTGCCGCGCCGCGGGCTGCGAGGGCACGGGCTTCGACACCATCGCCGCGGGCCCGACGAGGAGCTTCGGCATCCACGCCTTCCCGCCCTACGGCGCGGGGGCCTTCGGCTCGCCGGGCATGTCCATCCTCGACTTCGGGCTCAAGGTCGAGGGCTACACCACGGACGTCACGATGACCTTCCTCCGCGGCGGGCTCGGCCCCGAGCGCGAGCGCATGGTCGAGCTCGTCCTCGAGGCGCGGAAGGCCGCGTTGGGCGGCATCAAACCTGGCGCGAGGACCCGCGACGTCGCGCAGGCCGTCGACGCGGTCTTCAAGGCCGGCGGCCACGTCATGCCCCACGCCCTCGGCCACGGCATCGGCCTCGAGGCCCACGAGTCCCCGGCGATCCGCAGCCGGGCCGACAACGAGGACCTCTTCGCCGAGGGCCAGGTCGTCGCGATCGAGCCCGGCCTCTACCACCCCGAGCTCGGCGGCGTCCGCTTCGAGGACGACGTCCTCGTGACCGCGGCGGGCTGCGAGGTCCTCACGCATTCGCGCATCGTGCGGCTGTAGGGGTACGTGTCATGCGAAACGATCGGCCGCCCCCTCCGGGGCGGCCGATCGTTTCTCGCGGGGGCCTCAGGGCCGCGTGTAGGTCGCCGTGTTGCCCGAGGCGGTCACCTTGGAGTTGCCGCTGATGTCCAGGTCCCAGATCGTCGTGCCGTTGCCCGCGTTGCCCGTGAAGACGCAGTTCGTGACGCTCGTCGTCGAGGCCGCGTCGGTGGCGTCGATGCCGCCGTTCGAGCAGTTCCGGATGACCGCGTTGTCGATCGCGGCGCCGCCGTCGCCGGCGCTGGCCCCGTAGTTGTCGAAGCGCAGCGCCTTCACGGCGTAGCGGATCTCGCAGTACGCGAGCTCGTTGCCGATGCTTCGCAGGTCCATGCCCGACCAGTCGCCCGCCAGCCCCGCCTCGCCCTGCCCCGCCGTGTCGCCGCCCGCGCTCCCGTCGCGGTAGGAGGTGAAGACGATATGCGCCGCGGCGTTCCCGTTCGCGCGGAGCCGCGCTCCCTGTCCGACCGTGACGCTGTCGGTCGACTGCAGCTTCACCACCACGCCCGGGTCGATCGCGAGGGACCCCGGGGCGTTGACGTTGAGGGAGTCGTAGATGATGTACGGCAGCTCGGTGATCTTGAAGGAGTAGGGTCCCGAGATCGCGCCGCGGAACTCGACCGCCTTGTTGGCCCCGGCGGGGACGGCGGGCGCGGCCGCGCCCGGCTCGTGGAAGATGTTGGTCGCGTCGAGCGCGACGTCCTCGGTGATCGTCGCGGGGTAGGAGCTGTTGCGGTAGAAGCTCGAGGAGGAGACCGCGGTGCCCGGGCCCGCGGCGTAGCCGTGGAAGCCCCGGATGGAGCAGTCGCGGAAGACGCAGTTGGAGAAGGTACCGGCGCCGTCGCCCGCGCTCGCGCCGATGTTGTTGAACTGGACGCCGGTCTGGGCGTAGCGGAACTCGCAGTACGCGAAGGAGTTGCCCGAGCTCCTGAGATCCACGCCCTCCCAGTCGCCCGCGGTGCCGGCGTTGCCCTGCCCCGCGGTGTCGCCGCCGGCGCTCCCGTCGCGGTAGGAGGTGAAGACGATGTGCTTGTCGGAGCCGCCCTCGGCCTTGATCCTCGCGCCTTGGCCGACGATGAGGTAGTCGGTCGATTGCAGCTTGACGACGACCCCGGGGTCGATCGTCAGTATGCCCGGGGAGTTGACGCTCATGGAGTCGTAGATGATGTACGGCAGCTCGGTGATCTTGAAGGAGCAGGCGCCCGAGATCGCGCCGCGGAACTCGATCGCCTTGTTGGCGCCGGCGGGGACGGCGGGCGCGGTCGTGCCCGGCTCGTGGAAGATGTTGGTCGCGTCGAGCGCGACGTCCTCGGTGATCGTCGCGGGGTAGGAGCTGTTGCGGTAGAAGCTCGAGGAGGAGACCGCGGTGCCCGGGCCCGCGGCGTAGCCGTGGAAGCCCCGGATGGAGCAGTCGCGGAAGACGCAGTTGGAGAAGGTACCGGCGCCGTCGCCCGCGCTCGCGCCGATGTTGTTGAACTGGACGCCGGTCTGGGCGTAGCGGAACTCGCAGTACGCGAAGGAGTTGCCCGAGCTTCTGAGGTCCACGCCCTCCCAGTCGCCCGCGGTGCCCGCGTTGCCCTGCCCGACGCTGTCGCCGCCGGCGCTCCCGTCGCGGTAGGAGGTGAATACGATGGGCTTGGCGGCGATGCCCTCGGCCTTGATCCTCGCCCCCTGGGCGATATAGACGTAGTCCGTCGATTCGAGCTTGACCACCACGCCCGGGTTCACGGTCAGGACGGCGGGGGACGACACGGAGATCGAGTCGCCGACGGCGTAGGCGACCTCGGTCACGGTGAGCGTGTAGTTCGCCGTGACGCCCGCGTTGAAGGCCACGACGTTGCTGGGTTTCGAGAAATCCGGCGAGGTCGCGGTCGCCGGGTTGTAGAAGTGCGTGGCCTCGTCGACGGTGACGTTCTGGTTGAGGCCTATCGGCGCCAAGCCGTTCCCGTAGAAGTGGCAGGCGATGATCGCGGTTTTCCGCCCGGAGTCGGTCTTCGCGTCCCAGGCGTCGATCCCGCTCTCGACGTTGTCGTGCACGAGGCAGTTCGAGATCTCGGCTATCCCGGGATCGGAGCTCATCGTGGCGATGATGACGCCGCGCGTGGCGCCGGAGATGTCGCAGTAGGCCAGCTTGTTCGACGCGGAGTTCGAGTCGATGACGATGCTGCCCCAGGCGCTGCCGGAGACGGCTCGCCGGAATACGATTGGCGCCGCCGCCGTGCCGACGGCCGAGATGCTTCCGGCCGTCCCCACGTCGATGTCGCAGCCGGGCTCGAGGTAGATTACCACGCCCGGCTCGATGGTCAGGTTGCCCGAGACGCTCACGTCGCCGGTGACGTGCATGGCGGAGCCGGCCGTCCAGGTCTTGCTGGCGCCCGCCGCCACGCTCGCCGCGGCCGTCGCCCCGGCGAGCTCGTTGGTCGGCGGGTTCGCGGTGTCGATGATCGCCGCCTTCCGCGCCTTCGTCTCCGCCGCCGGCACGATCGTGTCCCGGACCGCCTGCACGTTGGCCGACACCCTGTCCGCGAAGGAGCCCGTCCCGATGGCAGTCACGGCGCCGGCGAAGTCGATGGCGCCCCGGAGCGCGCTCGCGCTGAGGGCCGCGTTCGAGGTGAATTTGTAGTAGGCGAGGAAGAGGCCCGTCAGGACGCCGTCTTGGACGACGGACTGCAGCTTGGCCCCGGTCGCGTCGACCGAGGACGAGGCGATGGTCGTGCCGCCGAGGCCAATCACCGCGGCGTTGGCCAGGTCGTTGAGGGCCGTCCCGCAGGCCGTCCCCGTCAGCTTGCCGTCGAGGCGCGCCGCGGCGATGGCCACGAGGGAGCTCGCCCGCGCCGACAGGAGCGCCTCGGGGGCCGAGGCGCCGCTTCCCGCGGGGTCGAGGTCGGCGTTGCCCGCGTCGACCACCATGAGGAGGACCTTCTGGAGGGCGTCGCCGAGCGACGCGTTCGAGATGCCGAGGGTCGACGCGTTGCCCGACGCCGCCTGGGTCAGCGCCTCGAGCCGCGCCTGCCGCTCCGCCGCGGTGCCGAGCCCCTCGGCGATGGCGGTCACCCCCTGCGCATTGAGCGATTTCGCGATGCCGCGCGAGGCGACGGCGTTGACCTGGATGAGCTCGGCCTCGGACAGTGCCGCGTCGCCGACGACGGCCGGATCCTTGAGGGCGGCGGCGGTCGCCGTCGCGATCGCCGGCGCGATCTTCGCGAGGTCCCGGGACTTCTCGAGGCCGGCCGCCGCGATGCTCCCGCGGACCTGCTCCCGCACCTTCGCGACGGTCGTCGAAGGCAGCCCGTGCTTGATCGAGTTGGCGCCGCCCGCGAGGCCGCGCGCGCCGCGGGCCTGGGAGTAGGCGGCGTCCAGCTCCTCCTCGAATATGGCGAGCATCGGGTCGAGCACGCCCCCCGCGCCGGAGCTCGTGCCGCCTACCTCCTCGGTGAGGACGATCGTGCATCCGGCCAGCGCCGCCGCGAGGGCGGCCGCGGTTCCGATGGACGTTATGCGATTTATATTGCGTTTCATGGCCTTCCCCCTACCTGCCCGACGACAGCGAGAGCTCGAAGGCGAGTCCCTGGTCGATCTCGGCCTCCGCTCCTCCCTCGATCCTGCTCGAGTTCCTGCGCCAGCCGACGCCGAGCTCGACGCTCCCCGCGCGCAAGGGCAGGCGCAGTCCGCCGAGGACGCGCAGGGACTGGTTCGTCTTGCCCTCGATGACCGCGGTCCAGGCGTCGCCCGCCTCGTTCTGGACGAGGCGCGGCGTCGAGAGCCAGAGGAACTCGTAGCGGACGCCGGCCCAGGCCCAGCCGAAGGCCGAGACGCGGAGCTCCGGGGCGATCTCGGGGCCGATGAGGCAGAGCGAGTCCAGGCTTCCCTTCGGCGCGATCAGGGTCGAGCTCTGCTCCTGCGAGAGGACGTAGAGGCAGGCCGGCCAGACGGCGAGGTCGAGGCCGAGGTCGAGGGGCCCGAATCGCGCGGCGAGGCTGCCCGTGAGGGGCGTCCCGATCCTCAAGCCGCGCACGACGTTGTCGTAGGTCTGGGTCCCCACGCTCCGGTAGCTGCCCCGCTCCTCGAGGTCCTCCGTCTTGAGGCCGAGGCCGGCGCCGGCCTCCCAGTCCAGGAAGGCGAGGGTCCCGGAGAGGACGAAGGGCTCGAGCGCGAGGCTCGAGTCGACGGACTCCGAGGCGTAGAGCGCCTCCTCGCCGTAGCCCGGGAGGTCGCCTGAGGAGCTCGAGGACTGGTAGGAGAAGGAAGCCCGGCTCGCGAGGCTGTCGGACCAGCGCCATTCGACCTTGGCGCTCGTGAGGCTGCCCCGGGCGTCGGGGTGCACGCCGAGGTCGAAGCTGAGGGGCAGGGGGGCTTGGGCCGCCAGTCCGAGGCCGCCGGCCGCCACCAGGATCAGGATGGAGGGTTTCATAAGGAAATTATAAAATATTAACGACGCCGCGCAAGGCGGCTTCCAGCGCCCGTCGGGGGCGGTCCCGGGCGGCGGGGCGGGCCTGGCTTCGGCCGGCGCCCGCCCCGCCCGGCTCCCTAGTCCGCGAAGAGCGACTCGATCCGCCGCGCGAGCGCCGCGCCGATGGCCCGGTGCGCCTCGGGCTGGAGGTGGATGCCGTCGATCTCGCTCGAGCGCGCGACGTCCTCGACGAACAGCAGGGGGACGCCCTTCTCCTCGCCCATCCGCGCGAACTGCTCCTTGATGCGGAGGGACTTCTCGCGGCCGCCGGCGAAGGCCTCGTCGAAGGGCGGCCGCTCGAGGATCGGGGCCGGCGCCGCGACGAGGACCGTCGGCGCGTCCCCGTCGACCCCGCAGCCCGAGGTCCGGATCATCTCGACGAGGCGGCCCGCGCCCTCGGCGACGTCGAAGGCCGCGAAGGCGAAGCGGCGCTTCAGGTCGTTGGTGCCGAGCATGAGCACGACGAGGTCGAGGGGCATGTGGGATCGCAGGACCGGCAGCAGCATGGAGGCGCCGTTGCGGCCGTCGACGATGGGGTCGTCGAGGGTCGTGGTGCGGCCGTTGAGCCCCTCGGGCACCACGTTCCAGCCCGCCCCGAGCTCCCGCGCGAGGACGCTCGTCCAGCGCAGCTCGATCGCATAACGCTTCCTGGTCGCGGGATCGAAGCCCCAGGTGTTGGAGTCGCCGTAGCAGAGTGCCGTCCTCATGATGCCTTCCCTTCCTTTGAGAGTATCGCCCCGCTCAGGGCGAGATGCGCCATCGAAGCTCCCGGCCGGCGAGCAGCGGCGCCGCGCCGTCGAGCTCCTCCGGGACCGTCCAGGGCGATCGCTCGAGCCCGATCCGGCCGGCGGGCGGCGTCACGCCGTAGAAGGCCGCGCCCTTCCCGGCGACGAAGCCCTCGAGGGCGCCGAGCGCGCCGCCTTCTTCGAGGAGCCCGGCGAGGGCGCAGAGCGCGGTCGGCGCCGCGTAGATCCCCGAGGCGGCGCGGCGCCCTTCCTTCGCGGGGCGGGGGTGGGGCGCCGTGTCCGAGCCGAAGAAGAGCCGCGGCTCTCCGCGGAAGACTGCGTCGCGCAACGCGTCTCGCTCGGACGCCGGCTTCAGGACCGGCTTGCAGAAGAGGTGGGGGTCGAGGGACCCGCCGATCAGGTCGTCGAGGCTGAGGAGGAGGTGGTGGGCGGTGACCGTGCCGGCGAGCCTCTCCGGCCCCGCGCGCACGAAGTCCAGCGCGGCGCGGGTCGAGAGGTGCTCGAGGACGACGCGGAGCCGCGGGAAGCGCGCGAGGATCCTCTCGACCCTCGGGAGGAAGGCGGCCTCGCGCTCGAGCACCGGGGCCGAGGGGTCCTCGGGATGGATCGAGAGGACCATGCCCGCCCCCTCCATCGCGGCGAGCTCCTCGAGGACGTCCTCGGGCTCGGGCACGCCGTCCTCGGCGTTGGTCGTCGAACCCGCGGGATAATACTTGCCCGCGATCGCGCCGGCGCGGGCGCAGCCGAGGACTGCCTCTCGCCCCATGCCCGGCACCAGCTTGAAGGCCATCAGGGGCTCGAGGTCCGGGGCCGCCGCCGCGATCTCCCGGCGGTAAGCCTCGATCTCGACTCCGGACGCGATGGGCGGAACCGTGTTGGGCATGACGAGGGCGCGACCGAAGGAGGCGGCCTCGCGACGGGCGTAGGCGGGCATCGCGGCCCCGCGCCGCAGGTGGGCGTGGAAGTCGTCGGGCCTCGGGATGGCCAGGGTCCGCGCGCCGCTCGGCATCAGAACTCCAGCTCCACGAGGGACACGTCGTCGGAGAAGCGGGTCGAGGCCGCGGCCGACTGCACGTCGCGGAGCACCCCGTCGAGGGCCGAGACGCCGGGGGCGGTCCCGGCCGCGCGCGCGGAGAGGAGGCCGACGAAGCCCTCGAGCCCGAGCATGCCGCCCGAGCGGGTCCTGACCTCGTAGGCCCCGTCGCTGAAGAGGAAGAGCCGCGAGCCCGCGGGCACGGGGCTCGAGCGGTTCGCGTAGGCCGAGTCGGGGTCCATCCCGACGATCGCGCCTTCGGCCGCGAGCTCGACGGCCCCGCCCCCGGGCAGCACGAGGACCGCGGGGGGGCTGCCGGCGCTCGAGTAGTCGAGCCTCCGCGCGCCCGCGTCGTAGATCCCGTACCAGGCGGTGAAGTAGAGGTTGTTCTGCTCCTCCATCCTGAACGAGGCGTTGAGCCGGGCCAGGACCGAGGCGGGGTCGGCGAAGTCGGCGCCCGGCAGGACCTGGGTCTTGAGGATGTTGAGGAGGGTCACCGAGTAGAGGGCCGCCTCGATGCCGTGGCCGCTCACGTCGACCAGGTAGATCGAGAGCCTGCCTCCGGGCATGGGGCCGTAGCCGAAGGCGTCCCCGCCGAGGGAGGCCGAGGGGATGAACATCCAGTCGCTGCGCAGGGAGGGCAGGGAGATCCGCGGGGGCAGGAGGTTCCGCACGTAGGCCGCCCCGCCGCGGAGCTCCGCGCGGAGCCGCTCCTGGGCCTCGACGAGGGCGGCCACGTAGAGCTCGCGCTCGGCCGCGAGCCGCTTCTTCTCGAGGCAGGACTCGATCCTGGCCTTGAGGACCACGGGCTCGAACTCGCGGGGCAGGTAGTCCTCGGCCCCGAGCTGGATGCAGCGGGCGACGCTCCTCGTGTCCGAGAGGGCCGAGATGACGATGATGTAGAGGTCGTCGAGCTTCTCGTCGCCGCGCACCTTCTCGATGAGCTGGTAGCCGTTCATGCCGGGCATCATCACGTCGAGGATCATCACGTCGAAGTCCTCGGTGGCGAGGAGGGCCAGCGCCTCGCTCCCGCTCGAGACCGTCCGCAGTTCGTGGCCCTGTCGCTCGAGGTGGCGGCGGAGGATGTCGCGGTTGACCGCGTCGTCGTCCACGAGGAGTATGCGGGCCCTGGCCTCCCCGGCCCCGCGCCCCTCCTCGGCGGATGGCTCCCCGCCCGCCGCTCCGGCGCCCGCCTTGGCGTCCCGCTCCGGCTCCTCGCCGGCCGAGGGCCGCGCGAGGAGCTCGAGGACCGCGTTCGCCGCCTCGAGGATCCTGCCGATGTCCTCGGAGAGGCCCTTCTCGTCCGAGGCCCGGCCCTTGGCCTCTTGGGCCGTGCCGACCAGGTTGAAGAGGGCGCCGTAGGCCGACTGCTCGATCCGTTCCCGGGCCTCGCCTTGAGGAGGGTCGTCGGCCATGAGGGAGAGCAGGGGGTCCCGGAGGGAGAGCGCGGATTCGCGGATCGAGCCGAAGAGGGCGGCCAGCTCGGGCCGTCCGGCCTCCTCGGCGTCGACCTTGAGGATGTCGCCGTAGCCGACGATGTGGTTGAGCTTCGTCCTCAGGTCGTGCCGTGCGGCGGCGGCCTCCTCGCGATCCTCCGGCGGGCCCATCGGCTCACTGCTTCTCCGCGTTCTCTTCCGCGTATTTCTTGAACTCCTCGAGCGTCATCCGATCCTCATAGAGGCAGTAGAGGGCCTCCACGAGTTCCTCGAGGCTCGGGAATTTCGCCCCGTCGAGCTTGTACGTCATCGAAACCTTCCGCGCGGCCGCGCTGATCCTGCCGCGGGCCCACGGCTCAATGATACGCGGCGACCGCGGTTTGGGCAAGGTTCCCCGGACTCCCCGGCGAGCGTTGACGAGGGAGCCGCCCCCGTCCTACAGTGGGCCCATGCGCAAGTACGTCATCGAAGGCGGCTTCCCCGTCAAGGGCCGCGTCAAGGCGAGCGGCAACAAGAACGCGGCCCTCCCCTGCATCGCGGCCACCCTCATGGCGGGGGCGCCCGTGGTCCTCCGCAACATCCCCGAGATCGAGGACGTCCACGTGATGCTCGAGGTCCTCCGCTCCCTCGGCGCCTCGGTCGATCCCGCCGGCCCGAACGCGTGGAGGATCGACCCCGCCGGGATCTCCTCCTCGGAGGTCTCGCCCGCGCACGCGCGGAAGGTGCGGGCCTCGATCCTCTTCGCGGGCCCCCTGCTCGCGCGCTTCGGCAAGGTCACCCTGCCACCGCCCGGCGGCGACGTCATAGGCCGGAGGCGCATCGACACCCACGTCCTCGCCCTCGAGGAGCTCGGCGCCCGCATCGAGATCGACGGCGTGTTCCGCTTCACCGCGAACAAGCTCGTCGGCGCCGACATCTACCTCGACGAGGCCTCGGTCACCGGCACCGAGAACGCGGTCATGGCCGCCGTCCTCGCCGAGGGCCGCACCGTCATCCGCAACGCGGCGAGCGAGCCCCACGTGCAGGACCTCTGCCGCCTCCTCGTCGCCATGGGCGCGCGGATCGAGGGCGTCGGCTCGAACGTGCTCAGGATCGAGGGCGTCCGCGAGCTCGGCGGCGCGGACTTCGCCATCGGCCCCGACTACATGGAGGTCGGCTCCTTCATCGGCCTCACCGCGGTCACGCGCGGCGAGCTCGTCATCGAGGGCGTCGAGCCCGAGGACCTCCGCCCCCTCAAGGTGGCCTTCGGCCGCCTCGGGATCAGCTGGAGCGTCGAGGGCCGCGACCTCCTCGTCCCCTCCGGCCAGTCCATGGAGGTGGTCACCGACCTCGACGGCCAGATCCCCAAGATCGACGACGCGCCCTGGCCGGGCTTCCCGCCCGACCTCACCTCGATCATGACCGTCGTCGCGAGCCAGTGCGACGGCATCACCCTCATCCACGAGAAGATGTTCGAGTCGAGGATGTTCTGGGTCGACAAGCTCATCGGCATGGGAGCGCGCATCGTGCTCTGCGACCCCCACCGCGCCGTGGTCACCGGCCCCTCGCGGCTCCGCGGCGACTCCCTGACCTCCCCCGACGTCCGCGCCGGCATGGCCATGGTGATCGCCGCACTCTGCGCCGAAGGCACGAGCACGATCCACAACGTCTACCAGATCGAGCGCGGCTACGAGGACATCTGCTCGAGGCTGCGCTCCCTCGGCGCGCGCATCGAGAAATCCGACGAGGCTTGACGCGTTAGGCGATCGTTCTTAGGAGGGGGGCCGCGCGACGAGCTCCTCGTAGGCCTCGCGCAGCTCCCTGAAGGCGGCCGCGTCCTGCTCCGCGGCGTCCGCATCTGCCCCGGCGCGGGCGTCGGCCCCGACGCGAGCGTCAGCCCCGACGCGAGCGTCGGGGTGGAGCTTCCTCGAGAGGAAGCGGTACGCGCGCTTGATCTCGTCCCGCGCGGCCCCGGGCGCGAGGCCCAGGACGGTCCAGGGATCGCGGCCGCCCGGGATCGCCCGCGCGCGGGCCGCCGCCAGCTCGAGGCCGTCCAGGCCGCAGTCGGCGAGCCGGGCGCGCAGTTCGAGCTCGACGGTGCCTTCGAGCCTGCCTCCGCCCGCGGCGGCGGCGAGGGCGAAGGCGTAGTCCGCGAGGAGCCTCCGCGCCGCCGGTGAGCCCCGCGTCGCGAGGGCCCGGGAGAGCGCCGCGTCGCGATCGGGCCGGAGGCCCTCCGGTTCAGCCTTATCCCGCGCCCTTCTTTCGGAGCAGCGGTCGAGGATGCGCTCGAGCCCGCGGAGCGCCTCCCTGCCCGGCGGCAGCGCCGCGAGGGCGAGCCGTTCCAGCGCGAGCGCGTCGGCCCCCCCTCCCGAGCCGCCCGGCCAGGGCCGGCCGAGGGCGAGGGCCGCGGACGCGCAGAGCCCCGCGACCGGCTCCGGAGGGAAGGGGCCGTCGGGGTCGTCGAGGAAGGACGTTATGCGACGCTTGACGGCCAGCTCGGCCCGCGCCTCGTCGAGCATGAGGCCGACGAGGGCGCCCGCGGCCGCTCCGAACCAGCCGGCCGCGAGGCCGAGCGCGGCCCCGCAGAGCGCGCAGGCCCTCGGCCCGAGCGCCGCCCGGATCCTCGACGCCGTCGCGGCGATGATCCGGTCCGCCCTCCCGGCCTCCCCGCCGCTCACGCCTCCTCTTCGCTCCCGCGCTCCCCGCGCGAGCCCGCGACCACGAGGAGGGCGAGCGCGATGAGGAGCGTCCGCGCGCCGGCCGCGATCCAGACCGCGGCGAAGCCGCGCGCGGCGGCCGCCGCCCAGGAGGAGAGGAGGGCGTCGACTCGCTCCGCGAGTAGGTAGGCGGGGAGGCCCGCGGCGGCCATGAGGGGCGCGAGGGCGTAGAGCCCCCGCGGGAAGCGGCCGCCGCGGCGCCGGAAGCGGGCGCCGGCCAGCGCCCCGAGGAGGCCGGAGGCGAAGAGGGCGAAGGGCGCGCCCGTCCGCGTGACGAGGTCGCGCAACGCGTCGGTGGGGTCGGCGCCGTAGGCGGGGGCCTCGGAGGCGGCCTTCCACGCGGAGACGACGCCCAGGGATCCGGGGCGCTCGCGGGCGGCCAGGACGCGATAGGCGACCTCGACTTGGAGGCCGGTCTCCAGCACGTTGGCCGGCGCCGGCGCGGCGCCGGCGTCCCAGCGCGGGCGGTAGGTCGCGGAGCCCGGCTCGCGGCCCGCGCAGAGGAGGAGGAGCCGGCCGCCGGAGAGCTTCGCGAAGGGCGCGCGGACGAGGGCGCGGGGCGCGGCGCCGCCGCCCGAGGCCTCGAGGTACTCGAGCTCGCGGAAGTAGGCGGCCTCCCCGGCGAACGAGGCGCCGGCCGCCGCGAGGATCCGCGCCGGCCCCTCCTTCGAGGGCAGGCGGAGGAAGACCTCGCCGAAGACCTCGCCTTTGGCGGCGCCGTCGTACTCGTCCTTGAAGAACGCGACCTTCCCGGCCTCGGCGAGGCTCTCCGCGAGATAGCGCTTGACGTCGGGATCGGAGCCCCGCTTCGCCGCGAGCTCGCGCCAGATCGCGTAAGCCGCGACGGGGTCCCCGGCGCGCATGAGGCCGTAGGCCTCGAGCTTGCGCGCGTAGAAGGCCGCGTTCTCGTCCTCCGCGGCGCTCCCGCCCCGGGCGAGCAGGGCCTCCCAGGACTTGGCCGCGAGGCGTTTCGCGTCGCTGTAGGTCGGGTCGAGACGGGCCGCCGTCTGCGCGTACCAGTGGGCGCTGAAGTGATCGCCTGAGTCCGAGAACTCGAGGGCCTTCAGGTAATAATCCCGCGCGTTCTTCGCGTCCGCCTTCCCGGGCGGCTCCTCGGCCGGCGCCGGCGAAGCGGCCTTGCCGGCCTTGAGCTCCGCGTTCAGGAGCCTCTCCTCGAGCTGCTCGACGCGGGGATCCGTCCCGGCGATCGCCTCGCAGAGCCCGAGCTCGGAGCGGGCCCGGGGCAGGTCCCCCGACGCGAGCGCCTTCCCGGCCGCGTCGAGCGAGGAGCGGAAGAGGGCGCTCGACTCGAGCATGGAGGAGCGGGCGTCCGCGAGCAGGGGCCCGGCGATCAGCGTGAGGGCCGAGAAGGCGATCGCGAGCAGGGCCGCCGGCACGATGGCCCGCGAGGCGATCTCGTCGTCCGAGCCCTCGGAGGAGCCGAGGGCGATCGCCAGGCCGAGGAACTGCAGGGCGGGCAGCCAGCGGAGGAAATCGAGGAGGGCCTCGGTCCGCTCCCACCTGAAGGCGAAGGAGGGCAGGACGCGGTCCGCGCTGAACGAGATGAGGGCCGAGGCGAAGAAACCGGCCAGGCCGACGGCCTCGACCAGGAGGGCCGCGCCGAGGGGCTTCTTCCAGGCGCTAGCCACGGGCTTCCCTCCCCTTGGGCTTCAGCGCGAGGTCGAGGCCGGCGAGGACGAGCCCCGCCAGGGCTTCGAGGCCCGCCAGAGGGTAGGCGGGCGCGAGCCCGCCCAGTCCGATGCCCGAGGCGAGCCCCGCGGCCGCGCCCGCGAAGGCCGGGCTCCAGAGGCTCGCGTCGAGGACCAGGAAGCCGATGAGGGCGGCGACGCCGAAGAGGGCGTTCGCGAGGGGCCAGCGGGTGAGCCGCGCCGCGAAGCGGAATCCCCCCGCGAGCAGCGCGAAGCCGGCGACGACCGCCAGGGCGGCGGGCCAGCTCAGCGCGTCGATCGCCTCGAGCCTGTCCCATACCCAGGATCCTTGGAAGAGCGAGAGCTCCGGAAGGAGGGGAGGGGCCGCCGGCGTCGGCTTCGTCGCCGGAAGGCTCAGGCCACCTATCTCCATGCTGCCGGTCCTCGGGTCGAGGGGGGCCGAGGCTGAGTACCTGAGCCGCGGGAAGGCCGAGCGGTAATCCACGGCCACCGCGTCGCGCGCGATGTCGCCCTCGGCCGAGCGGTACCAGACGAGGAGCCCCCCGCGCTCGGCGCCGAGGCCGGGGGCCTGGAACTCGGGCGAGGCCGGCGGGGGAGGCTGGACCAGGCCGGCGATCGCGTCGCGGAGGAAGGGCAGCCGGCGCAGGGCGAGTCCCGAGGAGCAGAGGGCCACGCCGAGGAGGATCAAGCCGGCCCAGCCGAGTAATCGGGACCTGACTCGATGCTCGAAGCTATAGATGGCAAGGAAGAGGAGGACCGCGACCGCCGCCGGGAATAGCCGCGGGATGGACGCGAGGGCGGCCGGCACGAGGCTTGCGAAGCCGGGGGCCGGGGAGGCGAGGTTCGCCGAAATGCCGGCGATGCCTGCCATGCTGGCCAGGACGAGGATGAATTCGAGGAGGGAACGACCCATCACCCCGAACCACGATTTCATCTGCCTACTCTACCACGTGCCAACCGTACCCGCAAGCTTGGGAATCCACGGTATTGGGCACAAGTTATCCACAAGACCTGTTTAGTTGTTTTCCCCGGAAAAGCACGCAGGGGAAGGAAATGCCGTCCGGGGTTTTTGGTGACACAATGTGCGGTTGCTGGTGTATATACTAGCAATTGTAGCTGCTAAAATAGAATACATTTTTCACACAACTCAATTCTGATTAAAACTATAAAAATATAATCCAGCTCGTATACTTTTCGATAATACCTCGAGATTTATACAGGTCCATCCCCATATGATTCACAGTTTATCCACAAGTTCATTCTGGTAGCGGTAGCCGAGGCCGCGGCAGGTCGCTATGACACGGCCGAGGCCGGGCTCAAGGGCTTCGAGACGGGCGCGGAGCCGGGCGATCCGGGCGTCGATGCATCGTGAACCGGGGCGATCCTTCCCCAGGAGCCCGATCGCCACCGCCTGCCTGGTCACGATCTCGCCGCCGCTCCGGAGGAGGATCTCGAAGAGCCGCCGATCGCCCTCGCCCAGGGCGATGCGCCGCTTCGTCGCTCCTCCGAGCTCCAGGCAGTCGCCTCGCAGCTCGAGGACGGCTTTCCCTTCGCGGGGCCGCGTCCGTGAAAGCCGGCCTGCCCTGGCCGCGAGCTCGGCGATGGACCAGGGATCGCGGAGGTAGTCGGCGCAGCCGGCCTCGAGGCAGGCCGCCATCAGGGAGACGGGGCCGTAGGCGAAGCGGGGCGCTCCGCCTTCCTCGCCCCGGGGGGCGGGGGCCAGGGCGAGCTCGGCCGGAAGGACCAGGAGCTCGGCCCCGTCGGGTCCCGGGCAAAAAAAGAGGGACCCGTGAGGGTCCCCCTGGACTGCATAGGAAAGGTAGGGCTCGCGGTCGGCGATCAGGTGGACTGTCATGCCCATCCGCCGGACCCGGGCCCGCGGATCAGGGCGTCGGCGTCCCGCCGGTCTGGCCCTGCCCGGCGTCCTGGGTGAGCATCTTGCGCTTGAGGTCCTCGAGCATGGAGTCGGCGCCGGCGCCCGAGGACTCGAGCTGGGCGAACTGCTTCTCGAGGCTGGCGCCGCTCGTCGCGTCCTCGAGCTCCTTGTGCGCCTCGGCCCGCGCCTCGATCTCGTCCACCTTCTTCGACATGCGCTCGAAGGTGTCGAAGGCGCTCTTGTTGCCCGAGATGCTCGACATCGTCTTGTTGATCTTCTCCTGGGCCTCGGCGCGCTTGGCCCGGGCGATCAGGATGTTCTTCTTGCGGGAGGCCTCGTCGATCTTGTTCTGGAGCTCGCGGAGCGAGACCTTGAGCTTCTCGACCGACTCCTTCTGGGCCTGCCACTGGGTCGTGAGTTGGGCCGCGTAGCCCTCGTACTCCTGCTTGCGGACGAGGGCCTCCTTGGCGAGGTCGTCGCGGTTGGCCCGCACGGCGAGCATGGCCTTCTTCTCCCAGTCCTCGGCCTGGCGCTTGTTCTCGCCGGCCTCGCGCTCGAGCTTCTTCTCGTCCGCGATGGCCATGGCGACGGCCTTCTTGGACTCGATCATCTGCTCGTTCATGTCGATGAGGAGCTGGTTGAGCATCTTCTCGGGATTCTCGGCCTTGCTGATGAGGTCGTTGATATTGGACGAGACGACTGTCTTGAAGCGATCGAAAATGCCCATGGGATCTCCTCCTCAGTTGCCCTTGTAGCGGGAGAGCAGGGGGTAATGCTCGGAGAGCGCGAAGCCGATGGCGTCGAGCGAGGCTTCGAACTCCTGCTTGTCCATGTTCTCGTATTCGAGCGTGTCGAGGAGGACGACCTGGTCCCCCTCGAGGGCGTAGGCGCCGTGCAGGAGCCCCTCGTAGTTCAGCTTGAGGAGCTCGGCGAAGAAGGCCTCGCGGTCCTTGGCCGGCGCCGGCATGACCTGGGCCCTGATGATGACGACCGGGTCGGCGTAGGAGACGAAGAGCTTCGGTATGCCCCTCGACGCGTCCTCGACGATCCAGGTGCCCGGGGTCGGCTCCTCGTAGGAGACGCCGAGCGCGATGAGGTAATCCTCGATCTTGTTGAGTCCTGCCATCGAAAACCTCCTTGCGGAAGCTGGAGCGGCCGGGGATGCCTAGCCGAGGAACACCTGGCCCGAGTTGTCTATCGCGAGTATGGTCTTGCACTCCGAGCAGCGGAAGCGCCCCGGCTTCGAGGCCTTGAGTTTCTTGTTGCAGATGGGGCAGGAGAAGATCTTCGGGAAGACGGAGGCCGCGGCCGTCTGGTCGCCCTGCTTGAAGAAGCCGGTCGCCTCGTCGAGGTTGTCCTTGATATTGAAGAACTGCGAGAAGCCGAGGAGCTGGAAGACTTCGTAGACCTTGGGCTGGATCTCGAGGAGGACGATGTCGCCGCCCCGAGGCTTGACCGCCTTGAGGAAGGCGGTGAAGGAGCCGATGCCGGTCGAGGAGACGTAGTTGAGGCCGCCGCAGTTGAAGATGAGGCGGATGTTCCCCGAGTCGATGGCCTTGCCGACCCGCTTCTGGAAGAAATTCGAGTTGTAGGTGTCGATGTAGCCGGTCAGGAAGAGGGCGAGGCAATTGTCCACGGAATCGATTTTCTGGAGTCGGATCTTGAGGCTGTCGTCCTTCTCGTCGTCGAATCCGGGAACGATATCGTTATTATTCGGCATGGTGCTCCTCTCGGCCTCTCGTCGGAACTAGACAGCATCTATTGTAGAAGCATCTTAACGCTCTCGTCAATGCGGTGTCAAATCTCCGGCCCCGTCCCTGTATTATCGGCAGGGCGCGCCCCGGACTGTAAGGCGGTGAGCGGGTCACAGGACGAGCCCCCCGTCGAGGCTGAGCACGGCGCCGGAGGCCGGGCAGGGATCGGCCGCGAGGAGGGCGACCGCCGCCTCGGCCACGGCCCCCGGCTCGAGGAGCCGTCCCCCGGGGGCCCGGGCACGGAGCCGGCCGCGCCCGGCCTCGTCCAGGTACTCGGTGTCCACGAGGCCCGGGCAGGCCAGGAGGCAGGCGACGTTCGAGGCGGCGCCCTCGGCGGCGAGGGACTTGGCCAGGACGGCCAGGCCGGTCTTGGCCGCCGCGTAGGCCGCGTTGGAGCTGTAAGCCCGAATCCCGTCGGTCCTGCTGCCGCCGAAGAGGAGGATCCTGCCCCAGCCTCGGTCGGCCATCGCGGGCAGGAGGGCCGAGCAGAGGGCCCCCGGCAGGGCCAGGTCGAGGAGGGCGAGGCGCTCCCAGTCGGCCGCGGCCGTCTCCGCGAGGCTCTTGCGGACGAAGGGGCCGAAGGCCGCGGCCAGGATGTCGACCCGACCGAGGCCCGGGAGGAGGTCGAGGAGGTCGGAGGGCGATTCGATGCGGAGGAGGAAGCCGCGGGCGGCCGGGGACCCCGCGGAGCGCGCCTCGACGAGGGTCGACTCGAGCCGCTCCGCCCGGGAGCCGCCGTGGACGATGAGCTCGGCCCCCCGCCGCGCGAGGGCGAGGCAGACGGCCCGGCCGATTCCGCCCGAGCCGCCCAAGACCAGGGCCCTGCGTCCCGAGAATGGGGCCGCGCCGTTCTCGACCGCTTGCCGATCGGGCATACCGGCCGTACTATAGCTCCCTCCCCGCGCCCCCGCAAGCGCCGGCGGAGGATGGAGCGGAGCCGTGGGGCGTGAACCCGACCTGTCCGAATTCGTCGTCGTGCTCTGCCGAGCCCAGGAGGCGGGCAACGTGGGCGCGGCCTGCCGCGCCATGAAGACCATGGGCCTGGGCCGACTCGCCCTCGCGGGCTGCCCCGAGTTCGACGCGGAGCGGGTCCGCGCGATGTCCGTCCACGCCTACGACCTCTACGAACAGGCCGCGCGCTTCCCGGATCTCGGCTCCGCCCTGGCCGGCGCGAGCCTCTCCGCGGGCTTCACGCGGCGCCGCGGCGAGCGGCGCAAGTCCTTTTCGGTCAGCGCCGCGGACTTCGCGGAGCGCGCGGTCGGGCGGCCCGGCGGCGCGGCCCTCGTCTTCGGGAACGAGCGGACCGGCCTCACGGACGAGGAACTCGCCCTCTGCTCGATCGCCGTCCACATCCCGACCTCCGAGGAATTCCCCTCGCTCAACCTGTCCCAGGCGGTGCAGATCGCCTGCTACGAGCTCCGCCGGCGCTCGCTCGGCGGCCGCGACGGCTCGGCTCGGCCCGCCGCCCGCGCCGCGGTGGACGAGTCCGTGGCCCGGATGGCGGCCGAGCTCCGCTCCTTGGGCTTCTTCAAGGTCGCCAGCGGGCGAAGGCTCGAGGACTTCCTGCGGGACACCGCGGAGCGCGCGGCCTACACGCCCGGCGAGCTCGAGTACCTCGAGGCCATCTTCCGCAAGGCGGCCGGGCTCGCACGCAAGGCCTCCGGGCGCGGTTGCCCGCATTTCTCACAAGAAAAATCGGGCTGATATCGAGGAGCGACGAAGCCGAGGAGCGGAGCATGCTTTTTTGCATGTGAGCACCGAGGCGAGGAGCGACGACGAGAGCGGCCCGATTTTTCTGGCCAGCGCGCTTTACCCTATATCAGCAACACTTATTTCATTTCTTGCGCGCCGGGTGAGAAAGCGGGCTAGAACTGGATGTGCTCGGGCCGCAATTCCTCGGCTCCGTCGGCGAGGACGATGGCGCGATGCACGACGTTGCGCAATTGCCGCACGTTGCCCGGCCAGGCGTAGGCCGCGAGCTTGTCCAGGGCCGCGTTCCCCGGAAGGACCCTGCCGCCCGAAGCCTTGAGCGCGAAGAAGGAGGCGAGGTCGGCGATGTCCTCCCGGCGCTCCCGGAGGGGCGGAAGCTCCAGGACCAGGGTCTCGATCCGGTAGAGGAGCTCGGGCCTGAAGGAGCCTTCCTCGCGGAGGTCGCGCGAGGAGGCGGCCACGAGCCGCGCGTCGGCCTCGACCGGGCGGGCGCCGCCGAGTCGCCAGAGCTCGCCCGACTCGAGGACGCGGAGGAGCTTGGCCTGGAGCCCGGTGCCGGCCTCGCCTATCTCGTCGAGGAAGAGGGTGCCGCCCCGGGCGAGCTCGAAGGCCCCGGGCCGCGCGATCGCGTCGGTGAAGGCCCCCCGCTCGGTGCCGAAGAGCTCGCTCTCCGCGAGGAGCTCGGGGAGGGCGGCGCAGTTCCGCGCCACGAAGGGACCGCCGGCCCGGCTGGAGAGCCGATGGATCTCCCGGGCGGCGACCTCCTTGCCGGTCCCGCTCTCGCCGAGGAGGAGGACGGGGTAGGGCGAGCGCGCGAAGAGGCGGAGGCGTTCGGCGGCCTTCCGGATCGCGGGGCTCGAGCCGGTGAAGGGGCAGGCGCGGGGATCGGGAGTGGGGGCCGGCTCGGCTCCGCGCAGCGAGCCCTCGAGCTCGGCCGCGCTGAAGGGCTTGCGGAGGAAGTCGGAGGCTCCGCGGCGCAGCGCTCGGACCACGGTCCTCGCGTCGCCGTCCCTCGACACCGCGATCACCCGGCGCCCCTCGCCTGCGAGGAGCCCGACCGTCCGCGGCTCCGGGCAGGAATCGAGGTCGACGATGACCGCGGCCTCGGGCTCGCGGCGCGCCGCTTCCCGGGCGCGGCCGGCGTCCTCGCAGCGTACGACGACGAAGCGCCCGGCGAGCAGCGACGATAGGGTGAGGGCCTCGAGCGGGTCCGCCCCCACATGGATGAGCGTCTCCATCCCGGCTGGGATGATAGGGGGATATTCGTGCGATGTATATATAGACAAACGTCTACAAGCCGCCCGGGCTTGTAGACGTTTGTCTATTTACGTACGGCGTCAATCGCCGCCGCGCAGGCGGGCGATCAGGAGGAGGATCTCGTACCAGAGGAACACGAAGAGGCGGTAGGCGCGCCAAGGGCGGCGGGCCAAGTAGGGCATCCACTCGAGTCCGCGGGCGAAGAGCTCCCTCGAGGGCTTGCCTCGGCGCTTCGCGAAGACCTCGAAGAGGTCGGAGCACCAGAGGTAGAGGCCCGAGTTGAAGCGAGCGAGGTTCCTCGGGATCCAGCGCTCCCGGCCGGGCGCGCCCGAGCCGACGAGGAGGAGGCTCGGCGTGGACTTCCTGACCGCCTCGATGATCGCCGCCTCCATGTGCTTCGGGTAGCGGCCGGAGTAGCGGCCCACGACGCGGAGGCCGGGGAATGTGGACTTGATGTTGGCCTCGGCCCGCTGGATGACGGTCCTGGAGGAGCCCAGGAGGTAGACCGAACGGCCGCGGCGCTCGAGGGCGCCGAGGAGGCTGACAATGAAGTCGAAGGGCATGTAGCGGACGGGCTCCGGCTTGCGGAGGAAGCGGGCCCCCCTGACGATCGACCTGGAGATGGGGAGGACCAGGCTCGCGCCCGCGATCATCCCGCGGAACTCGCCCGAGCGCCGGGCCCTCATGAGGTCCCAGAGCGAGAGGAGCACGATCTGGTGGTTCTTACCGTCCTCGAAGAGGTAGGCGACCTCCTCGATCCGGTCGGGCGCGAGGATGTCGACGGGCACGCCGAGGACGGTGATGCGGTTTATCGGGCTCTGGGGATCCATGACGCGCGCTCCGACAGGACGATCTCGACCGCCGCTACCGCGTAGAGCGCGGCCGTCTCGGTCCGCAGGACGGCGCAGGGCAGCCGCAGCGGGCGGAATCCCGCCTCCGCGAGCGACCGCGCTTCCCCGGCGTCGAAGCCCCCTTCGGGGCCGACGCAGAGGACGACCTCGTCCGGCGCCTCGGTAAGATATCCGTGGAGGGTGTCCTGCGCAAGGGGATCGGCCCCTCCCGCCTCGGCGTCGAGGACCAGGCCGAGGCGCCTGCCGCGGGCTTCCCCGAGCGCCGCTCCGAGGCCCGCGAGCCCGACGGGGGCCTCCACGAGGGTAGGGACGGGGGAGCCGGACTGCTGCAACGCCTCGCGCGCGACGCGGCGCCAGCGCTCGAGCCGGGCGGCCGAGTAGTCGCCCGCGGCGGAGCGCCGCGCGCGGAGGGGGATGACCCGGGCCACGCCCGCCTCCGCCGCCTGCCGCACCACGAGGTCCATCTTCGCGCCCTTCGGCAGGCCCTGGACCAGGATGAGGGATGGGCGGCCCGCCGGAGCCGCGGCCGCCGCGACCGGTGACTCGGCCCTCGCCGCCCCCCGGCGGGCCCGCACGTCCTCGAGGTGGCCCGCCTCCTCCCAGCCGGGGGGAGGCGGCGAGACGGCGAGGACGAGGCGCTCGGGGCCGCTCTCGGCGACCTCGCAGCGCCAGCGCCTGCCTTCGGCATCGATGCCGGGAAAGACCTCCCCCTTGCCGAGCCGGAGGACGCGGGAAAGGTAGCGGGCCCGCCCGGCCTCGAGGACGCAGGGCTCGCCCGGCTTCCAGTCCTGCGGGAGGGAGAATTGGCGCATCGCTTTGCCCGGGAGGCGGGGCCGGCGGCGGAACCGGCCCTGCCCGGCCCTCAGTTCTTCGGACCCGCCGCCGGCGCGGGCTCGGGCAGGGGCGCGGCCGTCCCGGCGGCGACGCCAGCCGCGGCCTTCGGGTCGGCCGCGCGCTTGGCCGCGACGAGCTCCTTGACCGATTTGGCGGCGGCGAGCTCCGCCGCGAAGCCGGGCTTGTCGAGCTGGGCGATGGCCGCGTTGAGCGCCGTGTCGAACTCGAGGTCGTAGTCGGGGGCGACGGTCGTGCGCGTCAGCTCGTTGTGCACGAGGCGGCGCAGCACCTTCTCGGGGAGGGCGAAGTCCTTGGACAGGGTCGCGGCGAAGGCGTTCCGGTCGGCGACCGCGGCCTTCGGGTTCGCGGCGGCGAAGGCCTCGATCCTGCCCGAGTCGAGGAGCTTGCCCAGGACGCCGATCTCGGCCTCGCTCAGCTCGGGCTCCTTGACCTCGAGGTCGGGCGGGATGCCCGTCTTGTCGATGTTCTCGTCGCTCGGGGTGTAGTAGCGGGCGATGGTGAGCTTGAAGCCCGTCGAGTCGATGGGGTAGGGCTGCTGGACCGAGCCCTTTCCGTAGCTGTTCTCGCCCATGAGGAAGGCCCGCTTCTGGTCCTTGAGGGCGCCCGCGAGGATCTCGGAGGCCGAGGCGGAGCCCTTGTTCATGAGGAGGATGACGGGCTTGTCGGCCGGAACGGCCGTGCCGGGGGTGGCCCGGTTCACCGAATTCTCGTAGGAGAGGCGGCTCTTCGTCGACACGATGACCCCCGAGTCGAGGAAGAGGTCCGCGACCTGTATGGCCGAGTCGAGGAGCCCGCCCGGGTTGTTCCGCACGTCGAGCACGAGGCCCCGGTAGCCGGCCTTGTCGAATTCCCTGACCGCCTCCTCGACCTTGGCCTTGGTCAGCCTGGTGAATTCGATGATGCGGAGGTAGGCGACGTTCCCCTTCGGAGTCGGGATTATCCCCTTCTTCACCACCGGCAGGACGATCCTCGCCCGCGTGAAGGTCGCGTCGAAGTCCTGGCCCTTGCCCCGCCTGAAGGTCAGCACGACCGTGCTGCCCTCCGGCCCGCGGATCTTCTTCTGCGCCTCGTCGATCAGCATCGGGACGGTGGACTCGCCGTTGATCTTGATGATGAGGTCGCCCGGCAGGATGCCCCGCGCCCATCCCGGCGTGTTCTCGATCGGGGAGACGACCTCGACGTAGAGCGGCTGGTCCTCGGGCTTCTTCGGGTCCCTGAGCTGCTTCGAGATGACGAGGCCGACGCCGCCGAACTCGCCGGTGGCGAGGTCGTTCATGTCGCTCATCATCGCCTCGTCGAGGAAGACCGAGTAGGGATCCCCGAGGGAGTCGAAGAGGCCCTTCATCGCGCCCTCGTACAGCTTCTTGGGATCGGGCTGGTCGACGTAGCTCTGGAGTACGATCCGGAAGGCGTCGTTCAGGATCTGGAGGTATCGCCGGGACTCCTGGTCGGCGCCCGGCGCGGTCTGCGCGAAGGCTCGCGGAACGGAGATCGAGATCGCCGAGACGAAGACCATCGCCGCCGCGGCGACGCTCCATGCCAGGCGGTGCCGGCCCGCGCTCCTAGGGGTGGTGCTCATGCGTACACTATCAATTCGGTCCCGGGCTCATGTCAACCTGCCGCCGCCGCCGGTTTTATCCCGAGGAATGCTTGTTGGAGAATCCCGACTCATGCGCTATACTGATTCCATAGGCTTTTTAGCGATGTACGTACGGCGCATGAGGATCCGATCCGCCCGGCGGGGCGTCCTGCCGGCCATCGTCCTCTCGACGATGGCTCTCTCCTGCGAGCTCTCGTCGAGCTTCCTCTCGGAGAGCGAGCGCAGCGCGCTCTACTCGGTGAGCCTCAACGCGAAAGCCCAGGCGGGCGACAAGAACATCGAAAACGGAAGTTTTCTCGAATCGGGCGCGAAGCTCTCGGCGACGGTCGCCAAGCTCTCCGGGGCCGGCGAAGTCGCCTACTTCGACCTTTTCCTCGAAGGGACCTCCATCGGCCAGTACCTCGCCGGCCCCGCGGCCAAGAACCTCGCGGGGCAAGCCGCGACGACCCTCGCCGGCGAGGATTCGGCGACCGCGTCGGCCGCGGTTTCGGCGGCGCCTTCGGTTGCATCGGCTGGCGCTGAGGTTTCGAAGGACGCGGCCGCCTCGAAGACCGGTGATGCGTCCGCCGCCGGAACCGGCCAAGGCGACGCCGTCGTCGACAATGCGGTTGGAACTGTCGAGGTCGCCGCCGTCCCCGCGAAAGCAGACAGCCCGAAAATCGATACTTCGAAAAACGACACCGCGAAAGGCGACGTAGCTAAAAACGACGCCGCGAAAGTCGACGCCGCGAAAGGCGACGCGGCTAAAGGCGATCCCGTGAAAGTCGACGCGACCAAGTCCGACACCGCGAAAGCAGGCGCCGTCGCCGCGTCCGTGAAGGCCGGAGCCGCTTCGGCCGAGCCCGCGGCGTCCGGATCGGCCGCGACCGCCGCGGATGCCGCGAAGGCCGGAGACTCCAAGACCGCCGAGGCCGCCAAGACCGCCGACGCGAAGATCTCCGCGACATCCGCGGTCAAGACGGCGGATGAGGTCAAGACGGCCGATTCCAAGAAAGGCGCCGCGACGATTGGAGACGCGAAATCCGCTGACGCGAAAGCCGAGGCGACGGCTGCCTCGACCGCCGATCCAGCCGCGGGAGAAACCGCGACAGTCACGCCCAAGGTCGAGGCGAGCGCCGCGGAGACCAAGACCTCCAGGACGAAGCCCGCCAAGATCGTCTTCGTCGCCGCCGAAACCGTCGAGCCGGCCGAGACCTACGCGCCGATAGCCGCGATAGACGGCGACCTGCCTTCGCTCCAGGTGCCATCGGAGCTCGCGCCGGGCGCCTATCGCCTCACGGTCAGGATGAAATCCGCCGAGGGCAAGATCCTCCAGAAGACCTCCATCGTGGTGTTCATCGGCCTCACTGAGCCGAGGATAAGCTCGGTCTCGGTATATCCCCCCGCGGTGGAACCGGGGCAGGCCCTCCTCCTCGGGGCCGCCCTCGACGGGGCATCGGGCGATCCCTGGTTCCGCTGGAGCCGCGACGGCGCGCCTTTCGCCTCCGGCCTCCTCTCCGAGGGCGCCGATCGGGTGGTCTGGACGGCGCCCCGCGCCGAGGGCGCCTACGCCCTCTCCCTCGAGGTCTTCCCCGCCGCGCCGCCCGAAGGATCCGGCTTCCCCTTCCGCGCCGCCGCCCGGCGCGACCTCAAGATCATGGTGAAGGCGAGCCCCGGCGGCACGACGGACGAATTCGCCGATCCCCTCGCCTATCTCTCCCTCCTCAAGCTCGACGGCAGCTTCGAGGACTCCGGCGTGCGCTCCCGCGAGTCGCCGCCGACGGCCTTCGGCTCGCCGGCCCTCGACGTCTACGCGGGCGGTTTCGGCTATCGCCTCGGCGAGGAGGCCGGCATCCGCGTGCCGGGGCTCATGCCCCCCGCCCCCCAGGGCAGGAGCGCGCCCTTCTCCGTCGTCATGCGCCTCGCGCCCGCGGCGACCACGGGTCGTCTCCTGCGCTTCGCCTCGGGGGACGGCGCATACACGCTCGAGCTCGGACTCGAGGCCGGACATCCCTACGCCGCATTGAAGCTCGGGGAGGAGGAAGAAGTCCGCAGCCTGGCCTCCTCCGCGCTGCCCGCCCTGCCGCGCACGATCGTCGCGACGATACGGCCCGGCGAGGAGAGCAGCCTCGTCTCATGGAACGTCGAGGGCGAGCGGATCGACGGGGGGACCCTGCCTCCGCTTCCCGCGCCTCCCGCCGGCGGAGCCCTCATCGGCGGGCCCGGCTCCCTGCCCGGCGTGTACGACGCCTTCGGGCTGATGAGCCCGGCGGGGCCCTCCCGACCCCTCGCCCCCGCCTCGTACCGGCTCGCGATGCGCCGCAAGTGGAAGACCGCCCTCGCCCTCGCGGAGGGTTTCGAGGAGGGACTCCTCCCCTCCTCGGCCGCCGCCAAGGGCGGGGCCAACGCCTCGGTCGGCTCGATCCGGCTGGAGGGCGCCTCCTCCGTCGGCTTCTCCTACGGCTTCCGGGCCGATCGCTCCTACCTCGTCGATGTCGAGCTCGCGGGCGACCTCGCCTCGACCTTCCTCTCCCTCGAAGGCCAGTCCGGCGCGAGGCCCTTCTCGGCGAGCGGGACCGGGGAGATCCAGGACGCGGGAGGGCGGCGCCTCGGCTCGGTCCCGGCTCCGGGCGGGCGCCTCGTCCTCCTCCTCGCGCCGGGCAAGGGCGGCACCATGCTCATCTCCGGGGCTGACGGCAGGAACGCGGTGAAGGTGGCCGCCCCGTCCTCGGACGCTCCCTACTCCGTCGTCGTGTACCGCGGTTCCGCGACGGGCTCAGCCTCGCTCTCGCGAATCCTCGCGCGAGAGACCGCGACAACCTCCGCGAAGTAGCCTCGCCACGGTTCCTGCATGGCCCTCCTGCTTGCATCCACCGACCGCCCCGAGTACACTATCTATACGTGCGCGCCTTCGGGCGGGATGGCGTCCCGGGAGGGGAATATGCGATGTCAACCGCGGGACGCCTTGGTTTTCGCCGCGAAGCTGCGCTAGATTTGACCCGGTATAAATAAAGGAGAGCTTCATGCGGAATAAAGGGTGCGCCGCGATCGTCCTCGCGGCCCTCGCTTTCCTGGCTTCCTGCGCTTCCGCCCCCGCTCCGGCGCCCCAAGCTCCGGTCGCCGCCGCCCCGCAACCCGCGCCGGCGCCCGCCGCGCCCCAGAGCGACGCCAAGTCCCGCGCCCAGGCCCTCGTCCAGGGCGGGGCCGAGGCCGGCCAGCCCGTGGCGCCGCCACCCGCCCCCGCGGCCCCCGCGCCCGTCCCCGCGGCTCCCGCCTCGGCCTCGGTCGACCAGCCGCCGCCCGCCCCCGGGCAGCTCAGCCCCGAGGAGAAGGCCTACCTCGAGACCTACCTGGCCCGCCTCAACTACATGGTGTACTACAACGCCGACGCGAAGATCGATCCGAAGCTCGCGAAGGTCGCGGTCACCCAGGCCAACCGCTACCTCATCGAGAAGCTCGGCCGCTCGGTCATCGACTTCGACCAGATCGAGAAGAACAAGGCCGACCAGCGGAGCGCCTACGAGTCCGAGACCGGCGGGTCCATCACCCTGATCCAGTACATCGCGCAGAAATTCAACGCCGACGTCTACGTGGAGATCGACTTCACGGTCACGACCGAGACGAAGGACGGCAAGTACTACGCCTCCGCCCTCGGGTCGATGAAGCTCTTCGACACCTCGACGGCGAGCCTCCTCGGCTCGGTGGCCCTCATGAGCCAGCCCGCCTTCAGCCCGAGCTCCATGGAAGCGGCGGTCGCCAACGCCGTGGCCGCCTCGGTCTGGATGGCCATGCCCAAGATGGCGGACCAGTCCAAGGAGCTCCTCAAGGTCTCCCTCGCCCGGGGCATCCGCTTCGAGATCCTCGTGCAGAAGACCCCCGACTCCCGGCAGGTCTCGAACCTCCGGCGCGCCCTCGGCAAGAAACTGCGCGAGGTCGAGCAGGTGTCCTACTCGCCCGAGGAGACGAGGTTCTACGTCTACACCTTCCAGAAGGGCGACAAGGTCGAGGACGCGATGTACGACGCCGCCGCCGCGGCGGGCCTCAACGACCTGAACCTCGTGTACTCGCGGGGCAAGTCCTTCACGTTCAACACCGGATTGTGAACAACCGGGGCGGGAGCGATCCCGTCCCGTTGAGGGGAGGCGTCGACTTCCCCGTTCAACGCGCCGCCGGCGAGCGCAAGCCCGGCGCCCCAAAGACCTAAGGAGGTCATCGTGAAAAAGATCCTCTCAATCCTCGTCGTGCTCCTCGCCCTCTTCGCCGTCGTGGGCTGCGCGAGCAAGCCCGCGGCCCCGGCCGCGGCCCCCGCCGCCGCGCCCCAGGTCAAGGTCTATCCGCCCCAGATCCTCGAGCACAAGGGCACCGCATACGGCAACCCGCAGCCGAAGTGGCTCGAGGCCGCCCTCGACGGCCCCAAGGCCCTCGAGAAGAACCCCGACTACGCCAACATGTACATGGTCGTCGTCGAGTCCGAGGGCCAGGACCTGACCGGCGCCCAGCTCGTCGCCTCCCGCATGGACGCGCAGACCAGGATCGCCCAGCTCATCTCCACCCGCGTCAAGGACACCTTCGCGGGCGCCCAGGTCGGCGACAAGGACAAGATCGAGACCTACATCGAGCGCTGCGTGAAGAGCGCCTCCGAGGCGAAGTTCACCGGCTTCACCGAGCTCGGCAACACCTGGAGCAAGCTCCAGACCTTCACCTCCGACGGCAAGCCCGACAAGCAGGTCTACCGCGTCATCCAGATCTGGGGCATCGACAAGAACATGCTCCAGCAGCAGATCGACAAGGTCCTCAAGGGCCAGGCCGCGGCCGAGCCGAAGACCCCGGAGAAGCAGAAGGCGATGGACCTCGTCCAGCAGTCCTTCTTCGAGGGCTTCTGACGCCAGCTTCGCCGGCCGGGCCCGTCCCGGCCGGCGGCGCGGCCCGGGGGCGCGCTCCGCGTCCCCAAGCCCGCGGAAGGCCGCGCCCCCGTACCGCGGAGGCGCGGCCTTCACTTTTCAACGTCCGCGCGGCGGCCGGCGCCGGGCGGACGCGGTCCCCGAACCAGTCTCGCGAGGAGTGAGCATGATGAAGAAATCGATCACCGCGGCGGCCGCGGCCGTAATCCTGTTCGGGGCCTGCGTCTCCGCCCCGGCCGCCCCGAAGGCGCCCGCCTGGATCTTCGAGACGCCCAGGCCCGACGCCTCCTACACCTACTTCGTCGGCACCTCCTCCGACGCGAACGGCGACGTGTCGACGGCCACGAACGACGCGGCCGCGAACCTCATCGCCTCGATCATGCAGTACATCGGGGTCAAGGTGTCGGTCAACGCGTCGGCGGAGGCCAAGGCCAGCCTCGACTCCTACCAGGCCAGCATCAGGCAGTCGGTGACCACACAGTCCAACAACCGCCTCGCCGGCTTCCAGGTCAAGGAGAAGTTCGTCGAGCCCTCCTCCGACAAGAAATCGAAGCGGGTGACCGTCTACGTGCTCGCGGCCTACGCGACGGCCGACCTCAACAAGGAGAAGGCGCGCATCGCGGCCCTCTTCCAGGAGAAGGAGGACGCGGTCGCCAAGCCCGAGGCCGAGGGCCGCGCCCTCGTCGAGGCCGGCCGGCACTACGAGGCCGTCCGCAAGTTCATCGAGGCGGCGGTCGCGGCCTCGGGGGCGGACATCGACAACGCGGACATCAAGATGGAGCGGAACGTCAACAACGCGCGGACGGCCCTCTCCAGGATCCGCTTCGACCGCCCCGCCGGCGATGCCTACAAGGCCCTCGTCGGACAGGCCTTCCCCAAGCCCTTCTCGCTCCGCGTGGTCTCGGGCGAGGGCGAAGGCGCCCCGGGCGTGCCCGGCGCTTCCCTCCAGGTGAGCTACCAGCGGAAGCAGGGGACGCGCCTCGTCTCCAAGACCGACAGCGCCGTGACGGACGCCACGGGATCCCTCGCCTACACGCCCCCGCCGCCCGACTTCGTCGGCAAGGCCAAGCTCACCGTGCGCCTCGATTTCCAGTCCTCCCTCGACCTCCTCGACCGGCTCCCGCCGAAATTCGCGGCCTACCGCGACTCCCTCGCCGAGGAGTTCAAGAACAAGTACGCTGAGATCCCCTATGAGGTGTCGTCCAACGCGCGGAACGTGCCGACTGGCGTCGCCCTCGTCGACCTCGACGAGTTCGGCAACGCGCTCGCCGGCGCCCAAGCCCAGGCCGGCCTCGTCGACGCGCTCGCCAGGGAGAAGTTCGTCGTCAAGAGCCTCGCGGTCGATCCCGCGGCCCTCGCCGCCATGGACGAGGCCGCCGCCCTCGCCGCGGCCAAGGCGGCCGGCCTCGCCCGCGTCGCCTTCGGCGCGGCCAAGATCGAGTCGATCCGCAAGGACGGCGCGAACTTCATCACGACGGCGAAGGCCCAGGTCAAGGTGCTCGACGTGGCGACCGGCCAGATCCTGTATTCCTCCGAGAAGGGCGCGAGCGGCTTCGGCGCCGACGACCAGGCCGCGCGCAAGGCCGCCTACCGCGACCTCGGCGCCAACGCCGTCGGCAAGGATCTCCTCGCGAGCCTGCCCTGAGGGCGCGACGACTGATGAAAAAGGGGACGGCCTCGCGCCGTCCCCTTTTTTTCCCCTCCGTGCGGTCGCGCGCGAGGCGGCGCGTTAGGCGATCGCCCTACCTCGCCTTCCCCGCGAGGAACGCGGGGCGAAGATCCTGCGGCCGGTTTGAGATCACCCCCTCGCAGCCGAGGGCGAGAAGCCGCGAGGCCTCCGCGGCGTCGTCGACGGTCCAGGGCAGCACGTGGTAGCGCTCGAGCCTCCAGAGGAGGGACCGGGCGGGTCCCACGTCACCGCGGGCGGGTTTGAGCGCGTCGGTCCGTCCGAGCCACCGGCCCTGGCCGAGGCGGAGGTAGGGCGGCACCTCCTTTTCGGAGCTCCAGATGATGGCCGTCGGGACGCGGGGCTCGAGGGCCTTGAAGCGCGCCAGGGAGATGGGGTTGAAGGAGGAGACGTAGCAGCGGCCGGCGAGCTTGGCGTCGCGCAACGCGGCCGCGGTCGCGGCCTCGAGGCCGTAGTCCGAGGGTGTCTTGCTCTTCAGCTCGATGTCCCAGTAGAAGGATTCGCCGAGCTCCTCGAGGAGCTCGCGGAAGAGCATGGGGCGCTCCCCCGCGAATTCCGGGCCCTTCCACGAGCCGACGTCGAGCCCGGCGAGCCGGGCCCAGGTCGTGCGCTCGACCTCGAGGCCCTTGCCTACGGCCGCGGGGCCCGGCGGCAGGCCTTCGGCGCCGGCCAGGCGCCCGGTGAAGTGGTCGTGGAACACGAGGAGCTTGCCGTCGGCGCTGAGGTGGAGGTCGAGCTCGACGCCGGGTATCCCGAGCTCGCGTGCGAGCCTGAACGAGGCCCAGGTGTTCTCCGGCGCGAGCGAGGAGACCCCGCGGTGCGCGAAGAGGAGCGGCCTCGGGAAGTCGGGCAGGAGGGGCAGGCGCCTCATGCGCCCCCCGCGCCTCCGTCGCCCAGCTTGCGCTTCAGGGCCTCGAGATCGGCGTCGGCCTTGGCCCCCGCCTCGAGCTTCGCGAAGTCGCCCTCGACCGCGGCCGCGCTCCGCCCGTCCGGGCCCTCCTCGCCGAGGAGCTCGCCCGTCATGAGCTGGAGCTCCGCGAGGAGGCGGTCAGGGTCGATCGAGCGCTCGCGGGCGCGGATCGAGGGCAGCTGGAGGCGCATCGCCTCGACCTTGGACTTGATGTCCGAGCGCTCGGCGCGCAGGGCCTCGGCCTTGGCGGCGATCTCGTCGGCCTTGGCCCTCGCCGCGGCGGCGAGGTCGGCCATGGCCTTCCCCTCCGCGAGGGCGACGCGGCCGCGCCAGAGCCCGAGCTCGGCCTCGGCCGCGGCGACCTCCTTGTCGAGGCGCTTGGCCTCGACGGCGAAGGCGAAGATGTACTCCTTCGCCGCCGCGAGGTCGAGGCCCGAAAGGTTCGTGTCGTCCATGGCCTAGAGCTTGAACGAGGCGCCGACGCTGGCGCCTACCCCGCCGTAGCTCGAGTAGAGCCAGTCCGACATGGTCAGCCAGTACTCGCCGCCGACCTCGGCGAAGATCCTCATGTCCCTCGTGACGAGGAAGCCGAGGTCGAGGTAGGCCTGGGCGCCGACGTGGGCGATGTA
Source organism: uncultured Treponemataceae bacterium (assembly GCA_964399065.1). Classification (GTDB taxonomy): domain Bacteria; phylum Spirochaetota; class Spirochaetia; order Treponematales; family Rectinemataceae; genus JAKLFE01. Next base: position 94,736 of record CAYNPQ010000002.1, read on the forward strand.
GGTGTCCGAGGTGTCGCGGCTCGCGCCGGAGAGGACCTCGGTGAGGTAGATGTAGCTGCCGCCGACCGCCGCCTGCGGGGCGATCTCGAGCCGGCCGAGGCGCATGCGGTACTCGGCGCCGGCGAAGACGTTGATCGGGATCATGAAGGCCGTGAGCACGCTGCGCCAGCCGTTGAGGGCGGTCTCGAGGCCGACGAAGGGGCGGACGTCGTAGAAGCCGCGGCTCATCGGGGCCTTGAGGCCGACGACGAGGTTCTTGCCCGAGTCGCCCTTGGGATCGAGGTTGTTGTCGAGCGAGGGGCCCATCAGGTAGCGGAAGTAGGGCTCGGCGTCGAAGCCCATGCGCGGGATCTCGCGGAGCTGGGCGTCCTTGGCGAGCTTGACGCCCGAGTACTGGACCTGGGCGGTCGAGACCTCGGCGCCGACGTTCTTGACGACGGCGAGGCCGACCTCGCGCTCGTCCTTGAAGCCCTCGACCATGCTGCTGGAGATGACCGAGTACTCGTCGCCCTTCTTGATGCCCATGTTCTGGCCGAGCTGGAACTTGATCTCGCTCCCGTTGACGGTGAGGACGCGGGTGTTGATCTGGAAGGCCGGGATCTTGCGGATCTCGTATTCGAGCTGGGCGGGGATGGCCTCGATGGCGTTGCCGATCGACTTGACCTGGGCCTGCTTGTCCGAGCCCGATGTCGTGACCTCGGCGACGGCCATGGTCGTGCCCGCGGCCACGTCGATGAAGGTGACGAAGGTCTTGATCTCGGTCTCCCAGTAGCCGGACTTCTGGCTGTACTGCGAGCTGAAGTTGGCCACGACTGGGGTGGCGACGATGAAGGCGCCGAGCAGCCTGTTGTAATCGGCCTCCGTGAAGATGGCTTCGCCGAACTGGTACTTCTCCGGCTTCACGAAATTGGCTTCCTTGGTCTTCTTGATCGAGGCGATGAACTGGTCCACGCCCGCCGCGCTGAAGGACTGCGAGTACGAGAGTATCTCGAAGCGGCCGAGGTCGGAGAAGACCTTGCGGATCTCGAGGTCGATGTTGCCGAGGGTCTCCTGGGGGATGGCCCAGCCGTAGTAGCCGAGGGCGAAGATGGCGATCTGCTGCTTCTCGCTGACCTTGGGCTGCGCGGCGAGGGGGAGCGCGGCCGAGGCGAGCGCGAGGACGAGCGCCGCGATCGGGGCGATGCGTTTCATGATGTGCCTCCTTGGCGGATGCGCGAGCGGACGCCGCCGCCAAGGCGGGCCCGACATCGGCTCTTCCATTCTCCGCGGGCCTCCCGATCCTGTCAATAGAAGGCCGGGGTCGAGTCCGCCCGCCCGGGCGCCGGCCTTGCCCCGCGGCCGCGCGGCGGTATATCGTTGGCCCGGATCCATGCGGCGAAACTACCTCGACACGGCGACCCCGATACTCGCCCTCGCGACACCCCCGGGCAGCTCGGCCCTGGCGGTGATCCGCGCGGCCGGCCCCGGCTCGGTGGAGCTCGCGGCCTCGCGCTTCTCGCGGCCCGGGGCCCTGCGCGCGGCGCGGAGCGGGACCCTCGTCCACGGCTTCCTCCTCGATCCGGCCTCCGGGGAGCGGATCGACGAGGTCCTCGCCGCGGTCTTCCGCGGGCCCCGCGGCCCCTTCGGCGAGGACGGGGTCGAGTTCTCCTGCCACGGCTCGCCGGCCGTGGTCCGCCGCGCCCTCGCGGCGCTGGAGGACGCCGGCTTCGCGCCCGCCCTGCCCGGCGAGTTCTCCTTCCGGGCCTTCGCGAACGGGCGGATCGACCTCGTCCGCGCCGAGGCGATCGCGGAGCTCGCCGCCGCGAGGAGCGAGCGCGGCCGGGCCGAGGCCCTCGCCCGCCTCGAGGGCGGCCTCTCGCGCCGCGTCGCGGCGATCCGCTCCTCCCTCGTCGCCCTCCTCGCCGAGGCCCAGGCCCGCCTCGACCATCCCGAGGAGGATCTCGGGCCCGAGCTGGAGGCCCTCGGCGCCGGCCGCGACGCCGACCTGCGCGGCCGCGTCGAGGGCATGCGGTCCTCGGTCGCGGAGCTCGCCCGGGGCTACGCGGCCGGCCGGCTCCACGGCGAGGGCGGCCTCGTCGCGATCGCGGGCAGGCCCAACGCGGGCAAGTCCAGCCTCTTCAACCTCGTCTTGCGCGAGGAGCGCGCCATAGTCGATCCCGAGCCGGGCACGACCCGCGACTGGATCGAGGCCGAGGTCGAGCTCGGCGGCCTGGCCCTCCGCTTCGCGGACACCGCCGGCCTCCGCGAGGTCCCGCCGGGGCCCGAGGCCGAGGGCGTCGCGCGCTCGAGGCGGCTCGCGGCCTCCGCGGACGCCGTGCTTTACCTCGTGGACTGCCGCGCCGGCCTCGCGCCAGAGGACGAGGACTTCCTCGCGCGGCGGCCGGACGCCCTGCGCGTCTGGAGCAAGCGCGACGGCGCGGGCTGTCCGCCGCCGCCGCCGGGCTTCCTCGCGGCGAGCGCGCGGACGGGCGAGGGCCTCGCCGAGCTCCTCGAGGCCGCGCTCGTCGCCGTCCGCGCCCGGGCGGGCGAGCCCGGCGGCCCCGCCGACCGCGAGGCCCATGTCGCGAGCGCGCGGCAGAAGCGGCTCCTCGACGCGGCCGAGGCCTCGCTCCGCGCGGCCTCCCGGTCGCTGGAGGGCGGCGTCGGCCTCGACGCGGCCTTCCTCGACCTGCAGGAAGCCGCCGACGCGTTGGGCGAAATGACCGGCGAGGTCGCGACGGAGGAGGTCCTCGAGGCCGTCTTCTCGCGCTTCTGCCTCGGCAAGTGAGGGGATCGTGGACTACGAGGCGATAGTCGTCGGGGGAGGGCACGCGGGCATCGAGGCCGCGCTGGCCCTGGCTCGCCTGGGGAACCGGACCCTCTTGGTCACCCAGGACCTCGAGGCGATCGGGCGCATGTCCTGCAACCCCTCGATCGGCGGCCTCTCCAAGGGCAACCTCGTCCGCGAGGTCGACGCGCTCGGCGGGCAGATGGGCCTCATCATCGACGCGTCGATGCTCCAGTACCGCGTGCTGAACCGCTCCCGCGGGCCCGCGGTCCAGGCGCCGCGCGCCCAGGCGGACAAGGCGCTCTACGCGGCCCTCGCGCGGCGCGCCCTCGAGGCCCAGCCCGGGCTCGACCTCTTCATGGACACGATATGCGACATCATCCTCGATGCCTCGGGTCGGAGGATCGAGGGCGTCCTCACCGAGCGCGGCAACCGGATCGGCTGCCGCGCCCTCGTCCTCGCGACGGGCACCTTCATGGAGGGCAGGCTCTTCATCGGCGAGTGGAGCGCGCCCGGCGGGCGCCTCGGCGAGCGTCCCGCGGCGGGCCTCGGCGACGCCCTCCGCGCCAGGGGCTTCCGCGTGAGGCGGCTCAAGACTGGCACGCCGGCGCGGGTCCGCTCGGGCTCGCTCGACTACGGCGAGATGGAGAGGCAGGAGGGCGAGGAGGCCGAGCCCTTCTCCTTCGCGGGCGGCCCCGTCGCGCGGCCGAGCCTGCCCTGCTGGATCACCTACACCAACGCCGAGACGCACGCCGCCATCCGCGCGGGCCTCGGCCGCTCGCCCCTCTACGGCGGCGCCATCACGGGCAAGGGCCCGCGCTACTGCCCCTCCATCGAGGACAAGGTCGTGCGCTTCCCCGACCGGGAGCGGCACCAGGTCTTCGTCGAGCCCGAGGGCGAGGGCACTGACGAGATGTACCTGAACGGCCTCTCCTCCTCCCTGCCCGAGGACGTGCAGGCGGCCTTCATCAGGACCCTGCCCGGCCTGCGCCGCGCCGTCATCGCGCGGCCCGCCTACGCGGTCGAGTACGACAGCCTCGACCCGCGGCAGCTCTCGGCCTCGCTCGAGTCGCGCCTCGTCGCGGGCCTCTTCGCGGCCGGGCAGACGAACGGCAGCTCGGGCTACGAGGAGGCCGCGGCCCAGGGCCTCGTCGCGGGCATCAACGCCGCGCGCTTCCTCGCGGGCGAGCCGCCCCTCGTGCTCTCGCGCGCCGAGGCCTACATCGGGGTCCTCGTCGACGACCTCGTCACCCTCGGGGCCGAGGAGCCCTACCGCATGTTCACGAGCCGGGCCGAGCGGCGGCTGTCCCTCCGGCACGACACGGCCGACGCGCGGCTCACGCCCGTCGCGATCCGGCTCGGCCTCGCCGACTCCCGGCGCGCCGAGCTCTTCGGGCGCAAGCGCGAGGGCCTCGCCGAGCTGCGCTCCCTCATGGAGCAGCGGCGCATAACGCGTCTTGACGCGGAGGCGACGCCCGCCCTCGCCCCGCACGTCGGGGGCAGCGCGGCGGACGCGTTGCGCGATCCCGCCGCGCGCGGCTGCCTCGGGCTCCTCCTGCCCGGCCTCGCCTCGCGCTACCCGCGCGACTGGGTCGAGACCGCGGAGCTGGACGCCCGCTACGCGGGCTACGAGGAGAAGGAGGCCCGCCTCGCGCGGAGGATGGAGCGGTCGGAGCGGCTGCGGATCCCGGACGGTTTCGACTATCGCGCCGTGCCGGGCCTCTCGAGCGAGGCGGCCCAGCGCCTCGAGGAGGCCCGGCCGCTCACCCTGGGACAGGCCGGCCGGGTCGGCGGCGTGCGCAGCGCGGACGCTGCCCTCCTCATGGTCAGGCTCCTCGCCGGCCGCCGCGATCGACCGGACGAGGAATGAAGCGGCCTACTTGCCCTCGATGCCGAGGTAGGAGGCCAGGTCGACCTTGGCCTTCTCGAGCGCGTCGATGTACTGCTGCCGCACGGCGCTGACGTTCTGCTTGTAGAAGGCGGCGAACTCCGGGTCGGTCATGGGGTCGAGGCGCACGTCCTGCCCCATCCGCTGCGCGAGCTGCCGCTCCTTCTCGCGGAGCTTCGGGGCCCACTGCTTGCGGATGGCCTGCTCCACGTTCTTCATGTCGTCGAGGTACTGCTTGAGGAAGCCCTCGAGCTGCTGGAGCAGCGCGGTCGCGCGCTTCTCCGCGACGGCCCCGCCCACTCCGCCGAGGAGGCCGTTGCCGGCGGGCGCCGCCGCGAGGGCGAGGAAGCCCTTGGCCAGGGCCTGGAAGGATTCGAGGGCGAGCTCGTTCGTCGGGAGCTGGAGCTGGGCGGCGAGGGTCTCGAACATGCCCTCGCGGACGAGCTTGCGCTTGTCCTTGGGAAAGGGCGAGAGGGCCGCCCCGAGCTCGTTCGCCGCCGGGTCCTCGAGGTACCTGCCCGCGGCCTTCTTGCCTTCCTGCCTGAGATTCCTCGCCTCGAGGGCGGCTTCGTCCACCTCGAGGTCCTTGGTGCGCTCGAGCGCGAGCTCGAGGGCGCTCTTGATCATCGCCATATCGTTCTCCTGGGACTATCGACTTCCCGCCCGGCTACGCGCCGCCCTCCGCGCGGTTCCCGCCGGCGGGCGAAGGCTCGCGGAGGGCCCGGAGGAAGGCGGCGGCCTTGTCGGCGATGCTCACCGCCACGACGGCGCCGACGCTCCACTCGAGGCCCTCGACCAGGGCCGGATAGCGGAGGCCGAAGATGAGCCGCACGACCTCGATCGCGTAGAGCGCCATGATCGTGGCCACGGCGACCTTGCCGAGGATGGTCGTCTTCGGCTCGATCTTCCGCTTGACCGCGATCAGGATGCCCATGAGGACCACCTGGAACCCCAGCCTCGCGACCACGAGGAGGAAGAGCCAGCGCGGGATGAGCTCAAAATAATGAAACACGACGGTAAGGACAATGAGGAGGCTGTAGTCGCTCGCGCTGTCCATCATCCGGCCGACCTTCGTCACCTCGCCGCCCTTACGGGAGATGTAGCCGTCGACGAAGTCGGAGGCGAAGACCACCACGACCAGGGCGAGGAGGGGGAAGCGGATCCGGTAATCCCTCGCCGCGAGCACCAGGAAGAGGAGGGTCGGCAGGGTCGTGACGCGGAACATGGTGACGAGGTTCGCGAGGTTCACGCGCTCGAGCCGCTCTCCCGAGGATTCCTTGACGAAGTCCGACTTGAAGATGAAGAGGAGCGAGAGGAGGAAGAGGTGGAAGCCGAGCGAGACGCAGAAGAAGGGGAGGGCATAGCGCGCGAAGAAGCCGGCGGGCAGGGCGAAGGAGAGGAAGATAGCCGTCTGGAGCATGAAGTACGCTCCCACGGAGCCGTAGATGCTCTTGGAGAGTCTGTCGCTCACTCCGGCCTCCGAGGGCGGCCCCGACGCCCGTAGATGTGTCGCATACCGCAGTGATATCGCACGGGGCGACAGGCGCGGTAATGATACAACTTGACATGGTCACTGTCAAATACCCATACTCGAACCCATGACCCTCGCCGATCGCTTGACCGCGAGCAGGCTCGTCCTCGCGCCCCTCTTCTTCGCGGCGTACCGCTGGGGCGCCTTCCTCGGGACGATACCCCTCATGTGCCTGCTCTGGCTCCTCTTCATCGCCATCGAGGTGAGCGACCTCCTCGATGGAAAGGCGGCTCGGCGGCAGGGCACGGTCAATTCCTTCGGCAAGATCTTCGACCCCTTCGCCGACGTCGTGGCCCGCATGACCTATTTCGTCTGCTTCACCCTCTCGGGCATCATGCCCGCTTGGGCCTTCCTCCTCATCCTCTACCGCGAGTTCTTCCAGCTCTTTCTGCGGCAAGTGCTGGCCGGCCGCGGCGTCGCCATGGGCGCGCGTCCCGGCGGCAAGCTCAAGGCGGTGTTGTACATGGTCGTGGGCGCCGCCTCCCTCCTCCTCGACGGGCTCATTCGCCTGGCGATCCTCCCCGAGGCGCTTCCGGCTGCCCGGATCGTCGTCTACGCCCTGTATGTCCTCGCGGTGGCCCTCTCCTTGGGATCATTCGTCGATTATTTATTGCAGTTCAGGAAGCTGGACGGCGCCAAGTAATATACGGCACCGTTGCGTGCCGTTTCTTTTTCCCGCATCCCTCAAGGAATCGTCTGATTGTTCCGATAAAAAGCTCGCATCGCTTTTCGTCATGTATTATGGGTTGTGGAATCATGAAGTGTTGTTTTCTTCGCTTTTTTCCCAATGATATGCGGATTTAGGAATAGTCTTACATTTTGTGAGTTTTTTTGAAAAAACTCTATTGACGAAGAATCTTCGCTTCGGTAACCTAGGTTTTGTTGAGCGTTCACATCCAGCCGGATGCGAACGCAAGAAAAAAAAGCTGCGCCTTGACGAAGCCCTTGACATCGACCGGCGCCATGCGTTAGGTTGATCGAGCGCCCTGAAAGCGA
>CAYNPQ010000003.1:0-14984 GCA_964399065.1 uncultured Treponemataceae bacterium
GGCCGCGGCCGTGGAGGCGATTGCCGCGCGACACGGCGGCCACGTCGGCCAGGCGGCCGCAGGAGGCGAGGGAGGCGGCCGCGATGAGGGCGGCCAGGGCGGGCGCGGGACGGCTGGAGGCTTTCATCGCCGCCCTCCCCTCGTCGCGGCCGTTCCCGCGGCGGCGGCGCCGACGAGGAAGGCGAGGGCCAGCGCGGCGAAGAGGCCGGAGCGGTCCTCGGCCTCGTACTCTATGCGGCTGCCCGAGACCCGCGCTGAGCCGATCTCCGAGGCCAGGGCGCCGAGGGTCGAGGACTCCGCGCCTTCCAGGTAGCGGCCGCCGGCGACCGCCGCGAGGGAGCGCAGCGCGGCGGCGTCGAGGGCGCTCGTCGCGGGCCGGCCGCTCTCGTCGAGGGCGTCGGGGACGAAGGCGGGCGCGTTCCCGCCGAGGCCCACGGCCGCGAAGCGCACCTTCGACTTGCGCGCCCGCTCCGCCGCCGCCCTGGCGCGGCCCGCGAGGTCGCCCCCGTCGCTGAGGAGGACGAGGAGGCGGTTCGCCGAGCCTTGCACCGAGAAGGAGTCGAGCCCCGCGTCGATGCCGCGGCCGAGGTCGGTCCCCTTCGCCGTCATGGTCTCGGGCCTCGCGTAGTCGAGGGCGAGGTCGATCGCCTCCAGGTCCTCGGTCATCGGGGCGAGGAGGACGGCGTCGCCCTTGGCCGCGACCAGGGAGAAGGACACGCCCTCGCCGCCCGCCCGGAGGGAGGGTAGCTCGCGGAAGAGGGAGCGGAGGAGGCCCCTGGCCTCGTCGAGCCTGGTCGGGCTCCCGTCGCGGGACTCCATGCTCCTCGACACGTCGAGGACCAGGGCCACCTCGAGGCCGGAGCGCTCGGTGGCGCGGCCCGAGCGGCCCCAGGCCGGCGCCGCGAGGGCGAGGGCGGCCATGCAGACGAAGAGAGCCGACGAGACCGCCGCCACGAGGGAGAGGGAGGAGAAGCGGGCAGCGGCGCGGGACCTCTCCCGCGGACCGACGAGGGCCTCGAGGGAGGGGCGGAGCCTCGCCGTCCGGCGCCAGGCGAGGAGGAGCTCGGGCAGGGCGAGGAGGGCGAGCCAGAGGAAGCGGGGATCGCCGAAACTCACGGGCACCCTCCCGCGCCGAGGAGGTCGAGGAGCCTCGCGAGGACGAGGGCGACCAGGGAGAGGAGGAGGAAGGACCGGGCCAGGGGCTCCTCCGAGGTGGCGCTCCTGGTCCGGGCGAGGGAGGCGCTACGCTCGGAGAGGGCGGCGAAGGCGGAGGCGAGGGCCGCGCGATTCTCCGCGGCGTAATACTGGCCTCCGCCGTTCCTGGCCAGGGACTGGAGGAGCTCCGCGTCGAAGCCGCTCCGGTAGACGCCCGTCCTGCGCTGCCCCGTGGCCGGGTCGACGTAGCTGACCGGGGCCTCTCCGGGGTTGCCGACGCCGATCACCGAGAGGCTGATCCCGTTCCGCGCGGCCAGGAGGGCCGCGGTTCCCGGATCCATCGCGCCCGCGTTGTTCTCGCCGTCCGTGAGGAGGACCACGTGCTTCTCGGGGGCGCCCGACCTCGCGGCGTGGGCGACGGCGGTCCCGATCCCCGCGCCGATGGCCGTGCCCTCGCCGTAGAGCCCCGGCCGCAGGGAGCGGAGCCGCGCAGCGAATGCGGGGTAGTCGAGGGTCGGGGGGCAGACGAGGGCCGCCTCGTCGCCGAAGCCCACGAGGCCCACGGTCTCGTTCCGCCGCGTCGAGAGGAAGTCGCCGATGATGGCCTTCGCCGCGTCGAGCCGGGTGGGGGGGAAGTCCGAGGCCGCCATGCTCGGCGAGAGGTCGAGGACGAAGACGACCTCGTTCCCGCGGCTCAGGTAGAGGACGCGGCGGTCGACGATGGCGGGGCCGGCGACCGCGAGGGCGCAGGAGGCGAGGCCGATCCCGAGGAGGAGGCCCCTGGCGGCGCGCGCGATCCGCCAAGGCAGAGGGGCGGCGGGCGATTGGGCCGCCTGGGCCCGGGCGGCCCTCGCCCTGCCCGAGTCGCCGCCGTCCCCGTGGGGGAAGGCTGGCGCTTTCCGGGCCAGGAAGCGCCGCGCGACGGGCAGGCCGGGGGCGAGGAGGAGGAGAAAGAGGGCCCAGGGATGGTCAAAGGCGAGCATCGAGGGCCTCCTCGGCCGCCCGGGCCATCTCGCGGGCGCGGCGGGCGGCCGCCGCCATGGCTGCGGCTCCCGGCCTCGCGCCGGCGTAGCGCGCGCTGTCGGCCTCGAAGAGTATGCCCGCCGCCTCGTCGCGGAGCCCCGTGGCCGGGAAGGCCGAACTCGGCATGGCCGCGAGCTCGGTGGCGGTGAGGGCCGGCGCGGCCTCCTCGATGCGCTCGCCGAGATAGAGGCGGAAGGCGCGCGCGAGGGCGGCGTAGAAGTCGGCGGGCTCGGCCTCGGCCGCCCCCGCGGCGAGGAAGTCGAGCCTGTCGCAGAGCCGGCGGAAGGCCTGGGCCGATTGCCAGCGTTCCAGGGCGGCCCTGGCCGCCGGCAGGAGCCAGGCGAAGGAGGCGAAGAGCCCGAGGGCGAATACTATGGCCGCGCCCGCGATGCCGTAGAGGTAGAGCGCGGTCCCCGGCGGCTCGCGCTGCGGGCGGGAGGGCGAGACCTCGCGCTCCCCCGCCCCGACGCGGGAACCCGTCGTATAGGTGATCGGCGGGAGGCCGAGGCCGCGGATGCTCAGGGGCGGAATCCGACCCGGCCCCGGCGACCAGGGCACGAAGCGGACCCGCAGCTCCCAGCCCTTGGCCGCCTTGGCCAGTTCGAGATCGAGGAGCTCGGGGTCCTCGCCCTCGGGCAAGCCCTGGCCCCGCTCAAGCCTGAAGCCCTCGCGAGCGCCGAGATCGGGGAGGAGGAGTGTCGCCCTGACGACCTCGCCCGGGCCGAAGGAGGACGGGGCGAATTCGGGCTTCGCTGCCTCGGCCGCGGCGGACGAGGCGGAAAGGAGGACGAGGACGATGGCCGCGCCGAACGCGCCCCCGCCGGAGCGTCGCCGCCTCATGCACTCCTCCTCCGCTCGAAGAACTCGAGGAGGCGGCGGGCCGGGTCGTCCGCGGTGTCGATCTCGAGGACGGGCACGCGGCGCGCGGCGCAGGCGGCGAGGATCCGGGCGCGGTCGGCCTCGCCGCGCCCGGCCCAGGCAGCGCGGAACGAGGCGCTCGCGAGGGGGAACCATGCGCGGGCTCCCGACTCGGGATCGACGAGGTCGAAGGCGCCGCGCCGCGGGAGCTCGCGGTCCGAGGAGTCCCCGAGCCGCAGGGCGACGACGTCGTGCCGGCGGGCGAGCTCCCCGATCGGCCGCTCCCAGGCCGCGGCCTTGAAGTCGCTCAGGACGAGGATGAGGCTCCGCCGCTTGAGCATGCGCTGCGCGGCGACGAGGGCGCCGCCCAGGTCGCTCGGGGCGCCGCGCGCTCGGGGCGTCCGGGAGGCCCTCGACTCGGAGATCGCGGCCGCGGAGTCGGCCACCGCGAGGGCGTGGGACTTGCCGCGCCGGGGCGCGAGCGAGCCGAGGACGGCCTCGTCGAAGACGAGGCAGCCCACGGGCAGTCCGCGGAACTGCGCCGCGTGGGCGATGAGCGACGAGGAGAGGAGGGCCATGTCGAGCTTGGAGAGCTCGCCCGCGCCCTGCTCCATCGAGGGCGAGACGTCGATGAGGAGGAATACGGTGAGGGAGCGGTCCTCGCGGAAGGTGCGGACGAAGGGCCTGCCGAGCCGGACCGTGGCCCGGAAGTCGATGAGCCTCGCGTCGTCGTCCGGGTAGTAGTCCCGGAGCGAGTCGAACTCGATCCCGCGGCCGCGGAAGACGGAGCGGAAGTCGCCGCGGGCGAAGGCGCGGGCGAGGGCCGGCGACGCGAAGAGGAGGCGCCGGATCCGGTCGTGGAGCCGGTCCCTGTCCATGGTCCTCAGGGCAGGGGCGTCGCCGCGAGGACGCGCGCCAGGACCGCGTCGGCGGCCACGCCCTCGGCCTCGGCCTCGTAGGAGAGCACGAGACGGTGCCTGAGCACGTCGGGCGCCATCGCCTTGATGTCGTCGGGCAGGGCGTAGCTCCTCCCGTCGAGGAGGGCGGAGATGCGGGCGCAGCGGAAGAGGTGGATCGAGGCTCGGGGCGAGGCGCCGTACTCGACCCAGCGCCCGACGTCGCGAGCGAGCTCGCCGGCCTGCCTGCCTCCCGCGGCGGGGCCCTCGCCGCCCGGCCTCGTGGCCCTGACGAGGCGGACGATGTAGCCGGCGAGGCCCTCGTCCACCTTCACCGACTCGGCGGCCGAGCGCATGAGCTCGATCTCGCAGGGGCCGAGGACGCGCTCGACGGGCTCGAGCGGCCGGGAAGCGACGCGGCGCACGATCTCGGCCTCCTCGGCCTCGCTCGGATAGACCGAGAGGAGCTTGAGGAGGAAGCGGTCGAGCTGGGCCTCGGGCAGGGGATAGGTGCCCTCGTGCTCGATGGGGTTCTGGGTGGCGAGGACGAAGAAGGGCCGCGGAAGCTCGATGCTCTCCTCGCCGATCGTCACCTGCCGCTCCTCCATCGCCTCGAGGAGGGCCGACTGGACCTTGGCGGGGGCGCGGTTCACCTCATCGGCGAGGACCAGGTTCGCGAATATCGGCCCGCGCCGCGGGGCGAAGCGCCCGGTCGCCTGCTCGTAGACGAGGGAGCCCGTGATGTCGGCGGGGAGGAGGTCGGGGGTGAACTGGATGCGCCGGAATTCGAGGCCGGCGACCTCGGCGAGGGTCTTCACCGCGACGGTCTTGGCGAGGCCCGGCACGCCCTCGAGGAGGACGTGGCCACCCGCGATGACGCCGGTCAGGATGCCTCGGAGCACCCGCTCCTTTCCGACGATGCGCTTCGACATCTCCGCCCCGGCGCGCGCCGCGAGGGCCTGGGCCTCGCGGACGAGGCCCGGATCGCCATGCTGCTCCACGATCCCTCCCGATCCCCGTACTCAAGGCCCATACTAGCCGCGCGGGCGCGGCCGAGGCAAGGCCGGCCGCCGCGGCGATTGCCAGGAGGGCCGGGCAGGTAGTAGGCTGGAGGCCTCGGGAGGGCCAGGTGCATCGAGGCAAGCGCTACGTACCCCGAAACTATCGTTGGTTCAACAAGCTCCTCCGATGGAGCTACGGCCTCTGGCTGAGGCGCTTCTTCCGCGTGCGCACGGTCAACGGCGACATGGCGAGGCGGATGCGCCCGCCCTTCGTCGTCGTGGCCAACCACGTGACCATCGTCGACCCTTTCATGCTCGGCTCCCTGCTGGGCGAGCCCGTGTACTGGATCACCAGCGACGGGAACATGCGCACGCGCATCATGAAGGCCCTCCTCAGGCTCGTCGGGTCGATACCCAAGTCCAAGGTGATCCCCGACATCGAGACCGTCGGCTGGACCGTGGAGGTCATCCGGAAGCGCGGGGGCGTCGTCGGCGTCTTCGCCGAGGGGCAGGCGAGCTGGGACGGGGCCACCCTCCCCCTCATCCCCTCGACCGCGAAGCTGCTCAAGCTCCTCAAAGTCCCCGTCGTCGCCGCGGTCATCAAGGGCGGCTATCTCTCCCTGCCCCGCTGGTCCTGGGCCAGGAGGAGGGGAGGCATCGAGATCGAGTGGAAGCGACTCCTCGAGCCCGAGGAGCTCAAGGCCCTCACGGCCGAGGAGATCCAGGCGAGGCTCGAGCGCGGCCTCGCGCACGACGAGTTCGAGTGGGAGGAGCGCGCGAGGCTGCGCTACAGCTCGCTACGGCGCGCGGAGCACCTCGAGCTGTCGCTCTACCGCTGCCCCCACTGCGAGGCCGTCGGCTCGCTGAGGAGCTCGGGCAGCCGCTTCTATTGCATCGCCTGCGGCATGGCCCTGCGGCTCGACTCCCGCCTGCGCGTGACCGGCGCCCGCGGCTGGGAAGCGCCCTTCTCCTCGATCCGGGACTGGGACCGCTGGCAGGCGGGCGCGATGCGCGACGCCGTCCGCGCCGCCGCGCGCGACCGCCCCGAGAGGCCGATCTTCGCGGACGCGGGCGCCGTCCTCCTCCGCGGCTACAGGCTCAATCCGCTGCGTCCCCTCAGGACCGGGACCCTCGTCCTCTACCCCGACCGGCTGGAGCTCGCCACGATCCTCGGGGAGCGCCTGGCCTTCCCCCTCGCCCGCGTCGAGGGGATCAACGTGCTGAAGCGCGCCCTGCTCGAGTTCTACGTCGGCCGCGAGCTCTACCAGGTCCGCTTCCCCTTCCGCCACATCTCGGCGCGGAAGTGGATGGACGCGGTCAACGCCTTGCGGGGCCCGCAGACATAGGCCGCGGCCCGGTCGCGCTCCCTACTTGCCCTCCGTGTACCAGAGCGTGAGCGGCTTCGCGAAGGCCTTCCTGCCCGCGAGGGCGAGGTAGATCGCGAGCACCACCGCGAGGTAGACCGCGGAGACGCCGAACTCCGCCCAGTACCAGCGCATGTCGCCCCTCGTGTAGGCCCAGGCCGGGAAATTGATGGTCATGACGAAGGGGATCGCGAGGGCGAAGGTGAGGCCCGCCGAGAGCATGTAGTCGGAGGCCACGCTCGTCTTGAACTCCGGGTCGGTGACGCGGAGGAGGGCGAGGCCCGTCGAGAGGGTGCCCGTGTTCACGCCGTAGATCATCAGCATGCGCTCGAAGCGGTTGTCGCGGAACATGCGGGAGCTCATCCAGGGCGTGACGATGATGGTCATGACGCCGCAGAGGAGGGTCATGAAGAGGATGGGGAACCAGTAGCGCAGGATGAAGGTCATCGAGATGGCGGCCACCGAGCCCGCGAGCATGAAATCCACCGAAAAGCCGGTGATGCGCGACAAGGTGTCGTCGTCGAGGAGGTGGTCGAGCTTGACCGCCTCGATGAGCTTGCGGAGGAAGATGGCGATGATGGCCGAGAAGATGAAATTGAGTCCCCAGAGGTTCGTCGCCAGCTGCATGCCGGTGTCGCCCGCGAAATGGAGGCACCAGGTGAGGAACTTGAGGAAGAGGAAGGACAGGAGGTAGGTGATCATCACCACGGAGGCGTGGAAACTGAAGGAGTCGAGGGAGTCGGAGTCGGTCGTGAGGCGGGCGCCTACGTTGCGCTCGGCGCCGCGCGGCGCGATGCCCGTGAGGATGGTCTTGTCCTTGAGGGCCGCGAGGCCCTGCCCCTCGAGCCAGCCCTTCTTCCTGCCGTGGTTGATGAGCCAGATGCCGCCGAAACAGCCCCAGAGGTAGCCGAGGGCGGCCACCGTGAGCCCGACGGTCGAGGCGCCCTCGAAGCCCATGGACTCCCATCCCCTGCCGATCGCGTAGGACTGCCCCGGCCCCGAGGCGAATCCGAGGGGGAGGAAGAGGCCGAAGGCCGGGTGGAGGCCGGGCATGAAGAGGAGGGTCAGGCCGAGGCCGAGGAGGGCCTGGAGGGCGTAGCCCGAGAGGATCCCCCCCGCCATGCCGAGGACGCCGCCGCCCTTGTGGCCCTTGACCTTGGGCGGCGAGGAGCGGAGGGTCATCGCGATGAAGGAGATGTTGAGGAGGTGGTACACGAGCTCGCCGAGCTTGTTCGTCGAGTAGCCGAGGCGCGGGAAGATGAAGTTGTAGACGGGCAGGAGGAGGAAACCCGCGGTCAAGGCGTTGGGGATGAGGAACTTCTGGAAAAAGCGGATCTTGGCCCTGAGGGCTGTCGCGACGATGATGGCGAGAGCTATCGCGCCGGCGTCGATGACGATCTTCCAAGAAAAGTCCATCGAATCCTCCTGGGGTCGATTGTAGTACGGGGAGGCGGGGAATGGAAATGAAGAATCGATTAACGCGTCGCCCGGTCGGCGGGCCCGGCCGCGGTCAGGACGGGCGCGCCTCGGCGAGGTACTCGTCTATCAGCGAGCGGGCGACGCTTCCGGTGGCAGGAATCGAGGGCATGTCCTCGGGCCCGCACCAGCGGAGCTCGTCTATCTCCCGGCCGTCGGGGCGGGCCTCGCCCGAGGCCCACTCCGCCGTGAAGGCGAGCATCAGGGAATCGGGGAAGGGCCAGGGCTGGGAGCGGCGGTAGCGGAGGTCGCGGATCTCGATGCCGGCCTCCTCCCGCGCCTCGCGCCGCGCGGTCTCCTCGACGGTCTCGCCCGCCTCCACGAAGCCCGCGATCAGGCCGAATCGGCCCGCGGGAAAGCGCGCGTTGTGCGCGAGAAGGGCCTTTCCCTCCTTGCGGACCAGGAGGATGACGGCGGGCGAGATGCGGGGGAAGAAGACGCGGCCGCAGGCGGGGCAGCGGCGGCCGCTCGGCTCGTCGCCCTCGGGCGGGCAGTCCTCGAGGGGGGAGCCGCAGCTCCCGCAGTACCGGGCCGTCTCGAGCCAACGCAGGAGGGAGAGGCCGCGCAGGAGGGGCCGTGCCTCCTCGGGACCGAGCTCGCCGAGGGCCTGGCGGGCCGGCAGGCGGCGGTATCCCCTGCCGAGGGCCAGCGCGGCCGCGGATTCGTCGAGGGAGCGCGCGCGGTACGTGAGGCCGGCCCACTCGAAGTCGCGCGTCGCGAGGGGCGCGCCGGCCCCGAGCTCGGGGGGCTCCAGCACGGCGAATTCGCCGCCGGCGGCGGGCGCCAGGATGTCCTGCCCGCAGAAGAGGTAATGCCTGGGCTCGTCACTCATCGGGGCTGGAGTCTAGCCCCGACGGGGCCTCCGCGAGAAGGGGATGGAGCCTGGGCCCTCATTGCAGGGCGGGCTCCTCGTCCTCGGCCGGGACTGCGGGCTCCTCCCCGGCGCCGACGAGCCCCTTGTCGGTCAGGAGGCCGGTCACCGCCTCGCGCTCGGCGACCACGGGTTCGGCGAGGAGGTCGGAAGCCTTTTTTCCGTCCTTGAAGCCCGCGTCGAGCGCCTTCCTGAGGGCATCGAGGCCAGTGGCGCCGTCCTCGGCGACCGTGAGCCGGAACCGCGCGAGGGCGAACCAGGCCTCGGGCCGCTTGGCGTCGGCCTTGGTCGCCTCGGCGAGGGTGTCCATGGCCTCCGAGAAGCGCCGCGCCTCGCCGTAGAGGATGCCGAGCCGCTCGAGGGCCTCGGCGTCGGCCTTGCCCAGGGCGCGCGCCGCCTCGAAAGCCTTGATCGCCTCGTCGCGGCGCCCGAGCTCGGCCTGCAGCCGGCCGAGGAGGAGGAAGGCGGCCGAGTCCTCGGTCTTGACCGCGACGAGCTTCGAGAGATCCTCGGCCGCGGCCTCCCTCTTGTCCGCCGCGGCCTTGAGGATCGCGGCGTTGTAGACCGCGTCGGCCGCGTAGGGGTCGAGGGCGAGTATGGCCTCGTAGGTGGCCAGGGCGGCTTTCGAGTCGCCGGACTTGTATTGGGCGTAGGCCTTGGCTGCGAGGACGCGGACATTGCCGGGATCGCGGGCGGCCAGGTCGTCGAGGGCGGCGAGGGCGGCGGCGTAGTCGCCGGCCTCGGCGAGGGCGCGGGCGAGATTGTACGAGGCCGCCGCGAGGCTCGCGTCGAGGGCGATGGCCCGCGAGTAGGCGGAGCCCGCCCGCTTCCAGTCGCTCTTGTCGAACCACGAGTTGCCGAGCTCGTACCACTCGAGGGCCAGCTCGCGCCGCGCGGGCGTCGACGAGCAGCCGGCGGCGAGGACGGCCGCGAGGGCGAGGGCCGCGGGGAGGACGCGTTGCGCGACGCCGATCCGGAAGCCTGTGCCCGCCCTCGCCACGCGACCCATGGAAGCCTCCCCGGGGCCGCCGGGACGGCCCCGCGACAGTATAGCAGGATGCGCCCCGGCGGGCCAGCGCATCATTCCACGAAGAGCCGCTTCGAGGCGTAGACCGGGTCGGAGGTGAGGTTGACGCCGAGCTTGCGCAGGCCCGCCTCGTCGCCCGGGGTCGGCACGTGCGAGAGGTGCATCTGGCAGCCGCGGAGCCTCGTCAGCTGGTCGACGCAGGACTGGACCATGGGGGTCAGGGCGGCGCCGATGGAGAGGGCGATGAGGACCTCGTCGACGTCGAGGCTCGCGCTCTTGCCGTGCAGGACCTCGCGCTTGAGCCGCGCGACCGACTCGATGACGAGGGGGGAGAGGAGGGGGATCGAGTCTGGCACCCCCGCGAGCCGCTTCGAGGCGTTGAGCACGGCGGCGGTCGCCGCGTGGAGGAGGCGGGAGTTCTTGCCGGTGACGATCTCGCCGGAGGGCAGCTCGAGGGCCGCGCCGCAGAAGACCGAGTCGACGCCCTTGTCCTGCGGGGTGCCCGGGCTCGCGGCGGCCTTGGCGGCCTCGGCCTCGCGCGCGGCCTCGGCGGCGCGGCGGGCGGCGGGCACGACCGGCCGGTACTCAGGCCCGATCCCGAGCTCCTTCAGGAGGAGGTCGGCCTTCTCGAAGGCCGCCTTGTCGGCCATGCCCATCATGTACTCGCTCGCGCAGCGGAGATAGCGGCGCACGACCTCCTGCCTCGCCGCCTCCCGGCAGGCCGCGTCGTCGACGATCGCGAAGCCGGCCCGGTTCACGCCCATCTCGGTCGGCGAGCGGTAGGCCCCAGGCTCGTCCGTTATGCGATCGAGGATGGCCTTGAGGATGGGGAAGGACTCGACGTCGCGGTTGTAGTTGACCGCGGCCTCGCCCGTCGCCTCGAGGTGGAAGGGGTCGATGAGGTTGAAGTCGCGGAGGTCGAGGGTGGCGGCCTCGTAGGCGACGTTTACGGGATGCTTGAGGGGCAGGCTCCAGATGGGGAAGGTCTCGAACTTCGCGTACATCGCGCGGACCCCGAGCAGGTGGTCGTGGTAGACCTGCGAGAGGCAGGTGGCCATCTTGCCCGAGCCGGGGCCGGGGCCGGTCACGACCACGAGGGGCTTGGTCGTCTCGATCCGGGGATTGGCCCCGTAGCCCTCGCCGGAGACGATGGTGTCGATGTCGGTCGGGTAGCCCTTCGTGGGCTCGTGGGTGTAGACGCGGATCCCGCGGTTCTCGAGCTTGGTCTTGAAGGCGCGGGCGGCGGCCTGGCCCTCCCAGCGGGTGATCACGACCGCGGAGACCGAGAGCCCCCACTCGCCGAGGTCGTCGATGAGGCGCATCGCGTCGGCGTCGTAGGTGATGCCGTAGTCCGCCCGGATCTTGCGGTGCTCGATGGCCCCCGCGTGGATGCACAGGAGTATCTCGGCCTCGCCCTCGAGCTCCTTGAGCAGCCTGATCTTGACGTTGGGATCGTAGCCGGGCAGGACCCGCGCCGCGTGGAAGTCCGCGAGGAGCTTGCCCCCGAACTCGAGGTAGAGGCGCCCCTCGAAGCGCCGCATCCGCTCGCGGATGCAGGAAGCCTGCTCCGCGATGTACTTCTCGTTGTCGAAACCCTTTATTCCCGCCATCGGCGCACCTCCGGTCGGGACCGCAGTCTACACCGGCTCCGGCCTCCTCGGCTATACTCCCCGCATGGCGCTGCAGGTATTCGGCACGAGGAAGTGCCCGGACACGAGGAAGGCCGAGCGCTTCCTCAAGGAACGGGGCGTCGCCTACCAGTTCATCGATCTCGCGGAGAAGGGCATGAGCCCGGGCGAGCTCAGGAGCGTGGCGGCCGCGGCCGGCGGCCTCGATGCCCTGGTCGACCGGGAAGGCGAGCGCTACCGAAAGCGGGGCCTCGCGTACATGGAGCT
Organism: uncultured Treponemataceae bacterium; assembly: GCA_964399065.1. Taxonomy (GTDB): domain Bacteria; phylum Spirochaetota; class Spirochaetia; order Treponematales; family Rectinemataceae; genus JAKLFE01. Next base: position 11,567 of record CAYNPQ010000003.1, read on the forward strand.
CGACCTCGAGGAGGAACTCCTCGCCGACCCCCTCCTCCTCCGCAGGCCCATCCTGCGGAACGGGCGGAGGGCCGTCGTCGGCGACGCGCCCGAGGAGTGGAAGAGGCTCCTCGGCTAGCGTAGCGCCGCCCGGCGCTATTTCGCATAACGTTCCCATTCGGCCGGGTCGACTCGCTCGACCTTGCCCTCCTTCGCGAAGAGCCGCGCGAGGTAGTTCGGCATCAGGTGCTCGGCCACGTCGAAGTGCCGCTTCTCGGCGACGACCTGCCGCATCGCCGCCGGCAGGTCGTCGAAGTACGAGCCCTCGAGGGCCGCGACCCTGCTCCCGCCGAGGAGGAGGAGGATCTCGCCGCCCTGGATGTAGGGCGAGTCCTCGTAGACCGGGCCGCGGGGCGGCAGGAAGGGCACCGGGTCGTAGGGCGCGGCCACCCGCAGCACGGGCAGGCTGGCGAAGCGCGCCCAGCCCGCCGCGTCGGTGACCTTGGGAGGCGCGGAGGCGAGCACCCTCTCGATCCGGAAGCCGTCGCGGCTGAGGAGCATGGCGACGATGATGGCCTCGGCCGCGCCGAGCGAATGGCCCGATACGCGGACGGCGTATTCCCGCCGCAACCGCGGCCGCAGGTCCGCGTAGAGGGCGTAAGCCACCTTCTCGAAGCCCGAGTGGAGGGCGACGCCGAGCTCCGGGCTCCGGCGCTTCAGGAATTCCACGTCGAACAGCGCGTTCTTGAGGTTCACCGTCCCGCGGATCGCGATGTCGGAGCGGCGTTCCCGGTCGCTCTCGAAGAGGGCGTAGCGGTTCTCGACCGCCGGGAGCTCGACGACGGCGATCCGGTCGTAGGCGGCACGCCAGTCGTAGGCGATCATCGGTTCCGGGTCGTAGCGCACGGAGGCGTCGAGCCGCTCGAGGAGGACGAGCTCCTCGACGGTGGAGTCGAATCCGCAGGCGGCCAGACTCTGTGCGGCCGCCGGCGGGGCCGACGCGAGGAGGAAGGCCGCGGCGACGAGGGGCGGGATTCTCATGACGGTCTCCTTTAGGCTGCGCCAGCCCCCGCGAGGAGGGCCCTCGCCGCGGCGGCGGCGCGGGCGAGCTCCGTGAGGACAGCGGCCGGATCGGCGGCGGCCCCACCGGGCGCGCGCCTCGACTCGAGGGCGCAGAGCTCGAGGGCGCTGGCCGCCTTCGCGAGCGGCTCGGCGCAGAGGATCAAGGCGCTGCCCTTGAGCCCGTGGGCCGCGCGCCTGAGAGCCTCCAGGTCGCCGGCCTCGCAGGCCTTCTCGATGGAATCGCGGCGCCCTCCCTCCTCCTCGATGAATATGGCAAGGAGTTCGCGCATGAAGGAGGCGTCGCCGTCCAGTCGCGCGAGGAGGGCGGCCTTGTCGATCGGGGCCTCCGCGCCCGGCCCCTCCTCGGCGGCGAGGTCGTGGCAGGCCCGCTCCCCGCCCTCCCCCTCCGCGTCGATGAGGGGAGGGGCCGCCGTGGCCGCGGCCCGCGGCCCGAGCTCCTGCGACTCGGCCGCGGCGCGGTCGAGCGCGCGCTGCAGCGAGGCGGGATCGATCGGCTTGGCGAGGCACTCCGCCATGCCGGCGGAGGCGCAGGCCGCGCGCAGGCTCGGAGCCCCCGAGGCGGTCATCGCCGCGACGCGGAGCGCCTCGCCGCCCTCGCCGCCGACGAGGCGTCGCGCGACCTCGAAGCCGTCCATGTCGGGCAGGCCGAGGTCGAGGAGGACGAGATCGAAGCGGCGCCGCGCGGCGAGGGCCAGTGCGGCCGCGCCGTTCGCGGCCGCCTCCGCACGGTGCCCGGCTCGCTCGACGTAGCGCGCCGCGACGCTTCGGTTGATCTGGTCGTCGTCGACGATGAGCACCTCGAGGGACCTGGCGGGCAGGTCGGCCCCGGCGGGCCGCCCGCGCTCTCCTTCCTCCGCCTCGGTCCCCCGGCGGTCGCTCGGCTCGAAGCGGGCCGTGAAGGAGAAGGCGCTGCCCTCGCCCTCCACCGACTCCACCTCGATGACTCCCCCGAAGAGGGCGACGAGCCGCTTGCAGATCGAGAGGCCGAGGCCCGTGCCGCCGTAGCGCCGGCCGACGCTCGAGTCGGCCTGGGAAAATTCGCGGAAGAGCCTGGGGAGCTTGTCCGCCGCGATGCCGATGCCCGTGTCCCGCACCGAGCAGCGGAGCATGACGCTCCTCGGGTCCCCGGGGGCGGTCTCCGGCCCGCCGGCCGCGGCGGGGATTCGCTCGACGTCGACGAGTACGGCGCCTCGCTCCGTGAACTTCACCGCGTTGCTCACGAGGTTCATGAGCACCTGGCCGAAGCGGAGCGGATCGCCCCTGACGAAGCGGGGGGCGTCCTCGGCGATCGTCGCGTCGAGGAGGATGCCCTTCTTCCCCGCGATGGGCTTGAAGGCGCGCATCGCGGCCGCGATCTGGCCGTGGAGGTCGAAGTCCACCGCCTCGAGCTCCATCTTGCCGGCCTCGATCTTCGAGAGGTCGAGGAGGTCGTTCACGAGGCCGAGGAGCTGGCTCCCGGAGGCGCGGATGACCTCGAGATCCTCGCGGAGCGAGGGCGGCAGGTCCTGGCCGAGGTCGAGGTCGGCGAGGCCGAGGATGGCGTTGAGGGGATTGCGGAGCTCGTGGCTCACGACCGCGATCATGGCGGTCTTGGCCGCGTTGGCGGCGTCCGCCTGCGCGAGGGCGGCCTCCCGCTCGCGGGCCGACTTCGCCTGGGGAGTCACGTCGCGAAAGAGGTACATGCGGCCCCGCCAGTGCCGCGGGCCTCGCTTCACGACGTAACAGCCGACGAGGTAGTCGATCCCGCCCCTCGAGAAAGGCCTGAGCTCTCCGGGTCCGACGAAATCCTCGAGCTCGGGCGCGAGCTCGGCGAAGGCCCTTCCGTCGAGCCCGCCCTCCCCGCCGAAGGCCGTTCGCGCCGCCTCGTTCGCGCCGACCACGTATCCCTCCGGATCGGTCACCACGAAGGGCGCGTCCAGGGTCTCGAGGATCACGTCCTTGGCGTAGGGGACCGCGTCGAGGAGGTTGAAGCGGTACAGGGCGATGAAAAAGATGATCCCCGAGACCGCGAAGGCCAGGGGCGTGGGGTCGGTGAACCCAAGGCTGCGGTAGAGGATGTGGTAGGCGATGTTGACGACGAAGGGAAGGAGGACAACCACCGAGAGGGTCCGCGCCCATCGCCCGAAGGCCCCGCGGCGGGTCGACGCCAGCTTGAGGATGATCGCGAGGCTCATCCCGATCTCGAGGTAGATCCCGGCGAGGAAGACCCAGTAGGCAGGGCCGGCGATAGGCCCCCCGGCGGCTTCGGAGACACCCGGCTCGAGCCACACCCAGTGGTGGAACTCGTCCGTGAAGGCGAGGGCCAAGCCGAGGAGGCCGACCGCGTGGGCGGGAAGGTGGGCGACGCCGCGGAGGG
>CAYNPQ010000003.1:15084-23092 GCA_964399065.1 uncultured Treponemataceae bacterium
GCCAAGCCGAGGAGGCCGACCGCGTGGGCGGGAAGGTGGGCGACGCCGCGGAGGGGGCGGCCGTCGAGGGCGCGCGCGAAGGCGTAGGCGCAACCCGGGATCAGGGCGATGCCGAGGTACTGCAGTCGGTAGACCTGGAAGCGCTGTTCGAGGGGCTCGGTGTAGAAGAGGAAGATCCTCGCGACGCACCAGATGAAGACCCCCGTCTCGAAGAGGGCGACGTTGTACGCGAGCTCCTTCCTGCTGCTCAGCCAGGCCCTGGACGCGAGCGTGATGGCCACGAAGGCGAGGAGGACCAGGGACCAGATATACGGCGTCATGGAATCCACGCCCCAATTATAGCGAAAATCGGGCATTTCGGGGACGGCGGGCGGCGACTCCTCAGGCCCCCTCGCCGAGGGCGTACAGGGCCCGCGCCGTGATCCACTTCGAGGCCTCCCCCTTGCGCTCGATGTCGACGAGGGTCTTGCCGTTGAAGCTGTTCTCGAGCCGCCAGCGCCCGTCCCCGCCCCGCCTCGCGTCGAGGGCCTCGAGGGCGTCGGACATGCGACCGTCCTCGACGCCGAGCTCGCGCAGGACGCAGAGGATCTCGAGGAGGTCGGTCTGGTACATGAGCGGAAAGCCCGGCTTGAGCCAGCCGGGCTTCGAGGGGCGGGAGAAGTCGCGGCTCCGCTTGTACACGCGATGCGCGAGCATGAATTCGACGAGTTGCGCGATCTTGGATCCGGCCTTCCCTCGCCGCTCGGCGGTCGGCAGCGCGGCGAGGGCCTTCAGCGATTTCACGACGCCCATGAAGCAGCTGTGCGCGCCGAAGCAGATCTCCATGCGGTCGTAGGGCCAGCCCGTCGCCGCCCCGTCGCCGTCGTCGGCGCGCTGGTACTCCAGTATCCAGTCGACCGCGCGCCGGAGCCGCCGGTCCCCGCCGTAGCCGAGTCTCAGGAGGGAGCGGGCCATGTTGCCCGTGAGGCAGGGGATCACCTCCCCGTGCCTCCCCCCGCCCGTCGCCGCGCTCTCGTTGACGGCGAAGCCCCCGGACTCCCGGTCCTGCGCGAGCTCGAAGAGGAGCTCGCAGGCCGCGCCGATCCGCGGGTCGCGGCCGTCCGCCCCGAGCTCGGCCAGGATGACGAGCTGCCACGAGGTACCGCCGTACTTGTCGGTGTAGTACTTCCGCGGATCCCCCCAAGCCCCCTCGGGAGACTGCAGTGCGAGGATCTCCGCGACGGGAGGCGCGCGCATGAGGGCCTTCCGCGCGGCCGAGGCGGCCCGCGAGTCCTCGGGCTCGCCGAGGAGCCTGGTGAGGGCGTAGAGGCGGACCGCCGGGTCGGAGTCCTCGAGGAGCCAGTCCAGCACGGGGCCGCGGGTCGATCTCATGCCGACGATGCTAGCTACCCGGCGGCCGCTGTCAAGCGGGAGGGGATCCCGCGAGGAGGGCGCTCCGCCCGCGCTTCGCGACCCGCCCTCGCCGCCTCGCCGGCCGAGGCCAGGGGGAACTCCACGACCGCCCTCGTCCCGGGCCCCGCCGGCCCGATGCGGAAGGAACCGCCGAGCTGGTTCGCGAGATTGCGCACGAGATGGAGCCCCAGGCCCGGGCTGGACTCGCCGTCCCAAGCGGCGGGAACGCCGATGCCGTCGTCGGCGACGGTCACGGCGACCGTCCTCCCGTCGACGTCCGAGAGCCCCGCCACCACGGTGCCCCTGGAGCCTTCGGGAAAGGCGTGCGCGAGGCAGTTCGAGAGGAGCTCGTTGAGGATGAGCCCGAGAGGGACGGCCTGGGTGAGTTCCACGGCCACGGGTTGCATGTCGGTGAGGAAGGCGACCTTCCCGGCGGCCTCGGGATACTCCTGTCGGAGGCTGCCGATGAGGTCGGCGGCGTAGGCGGCGAAGTCGACGCGGGAGAGGTCCTCCGCCTCGTAGAGCCTCGCGTGGGCCAGGGCCATCGACTGCACGCGGCCCTCGCTGTTGCGGAGGATCGCGCGCGACTCCTCGCAGTCGGCGGAGCCCTCCTCGAGCCTAAGGAGGCTCAGGACTATCTGGAGGTTGTTGTATACCCGGTGATGGACTTCGCGGAGAAGGACATCGTTCTCCCCGAGGGCGCCCCGGAGCCTGTCCTCCTGGAGCCTGAGTACGCTCTCGCGCTCGCCGATGGCCGCGTCGAAGAGCTCCATGGCGGAGGAGAGCTCGAGGAGCTCGTCCCTCGAGCCGGAGGGGAGGCCGGCGGCGGCAAGGTCGCCGTGCTCGAAGTACCGCGCGCGCTCCAGGATAGCGCGGACGCGCCGGACCAGCGAGAACTGGGCGGCCGCGAGGGCGAGGGCGAGCGATACGGCCGCGGCGATCGCGACGAGGACGTAGGTGTCCCGCATGACGCCGCGGATCGGGGCCAGCACGCCGCGCATCGGCAGGTACGCGAAGACGCGTATGTCGGCGATCCCGTCGCCGTCGCCGTCGACGCCCTCGGCGGCGGCCAGTATCCTCGTCCCGTCGGCGAGCTCGCAGGCCTCGGCGCCGCGCCCCGGCGACCCGCGGGCCAGGGCGAGGAGGCCCCGATCGATCGGCTCCCCGATCCGGGGGCCGTCGTCCGATGGACGTCGGTAGAGGAGGAGTCCGTCGCGGTCGGAGATCGCGACGACCGTCGCCGCGGGCATCTCGGCGAAGGCGAATACGTCGGGATAGGCGGCGAGGCTCAGGTCGGCCGCGAGAAAGCCGGCCGGCTCCCCGTCGCGGCCGCGGATGGGCGCCCATAGGGGCAGGGCCGCGCCGCCGCGTTCGGACAGCGAGCCGACGATGATGGCGTCCGGCGAGCCGGGCGCGGGCGGGACGAGGGCCGGCGCGAAGGCGGCGGCTCCGTCGGAGGAAGCCAGCACCCGCCCGCCCGGGTCGCAGAGGCTCATGCGATCGATGTACTTGTTGGCCGTGCGCATCGGCGCGAGCATCCTGGCTGCCTCGGCGGCGTTCGCGTCCCTGACGGGCGGCGCCTCGGCGGCGCCGCGGACCGTCTGCGCCACCGCGTCGAGTAGGATCCGCTGCCGCGCGGCGACCGAGGCCGCGATGAACCGGCAATCCCGCTCGGTGCCCGCGAGGGCCTCCCTCTCGAGCCGCGTCCCCGACCATACGATGATCCCGAGGCAGGGGAGGATGGAGAGCGCGACGAGACCGAGGATGCGGAACGCCAGGGGGATCTTGATGCCGGCCTCCCGCGTCTTCGCGGCGGGCCGGCCTCCCCGATGGTCTTCGCCTTCCTGCGCCTCCATGTAGAAACCTCCTCGGGGCGATGCGCCGCCGCGGCTTGAAGGCCGCGGAAGTGATGCGGCATTCACTCTACTTGCCGCGCCGAGGATTGATCAAGGGGAGCGCGGGTCCGCCGGGCCCCTCGTTCGAAGTCGCCGAGGATGCCGCCCCGTTTCGACGCGTAGATACTGCCGCATGGATGCGCGTTGCGCGATACCAATCGCGGCCCGAAACTCGCCCGCGGAGGGAAAGATGATGGAGCGTCGGCGGCTCGGCGATAGGCGTCCTCGACCTCGCCCTCCCGACCCGCTCCCGGGGATCCCGCCCGGGATCGAGCCTTCCGACGCGAAGACCCCGGAGCCGGGGGGCTTCGGGGCCTTCGGAGGGAGGGGCCGCGCCCGCCTTCGAGCGCTACCTCCTGAGCACAGTCTCCTCGATGATGCGCAGCTGCGAGCGGTACAGCCCCGTGATGTTGGTGCCGTAGTCCGCGATGAGCTGGAGCATGTCGCGGGGAAGCTCGTCCTCGTCCTTGCCGTTGATGCGGTCTCCGGCGTCGCCGAGGCCCGGCATGATGTAGGCGCGGTCGTTGAGGACGGGGTCCATCCAGAGGGTGTAGACGGTCGCGTTCTCGATGGCGCGCACCACGCGCAGGGCGCCCTTCAAGGCCGAGATGACGTTGAAGAACTTGACGGAGCGGGGCTTCACGCCCTTCTCCTGCAGGTACTTCATGACGGTGACGAGGGAGCCGCCGGTCGCGTTCATCGGGTCGGCGAAGATGAGGTCCTTGCCGTCGAGCTGCTCGGGCCTGAAGTAGGAGCGCTCGAGGTCGAGGATGTACTCCATGTTGGTCTCGCTCTTCGAGTCGTCGCGCTTGATCTTGAAGAGGGCGAAGGGCGTGAGGTAGCCGTCGGAGGAGTATTCCTGGATCTCCTTGGACATGATGATGGAGGGCAGGAGGGCCCCGCGGAGCATGACGCACATGACGGAGTTCTCGATCTCGGCGTCGATGTTCGGGATCTTGTGCACGGCGTAGTTCTGCACGGGCAGGGTCACCGGCGTCTTGACGATGAGGTAGTTCTTGTTCGGGCTCCTGGCGCCGCCGAAGGCAAGGTTGAAGAGGAGCTCGTAGGCGCGCTGGATGTAATAGGTGAACTCCTGCCTTCCCGTGCCGACGTCGCGGAGCTTGGCGATGAGGCGGCTGGCCTCGCTGTGGCTCTCGTGGGGGGTGGAGAAGCAGTAGACCTGGACGCGCTCCTCGGGGCCGCAGATCTCCTTCATGAGGTCGCCCATCGCGTTGAAGTGCTCGATGAGCCGCCCCTCCTCGCGCCTGCGCTCGTCGCCGGAGCCGGCGGCGCCGAGGATGTTGAAGGAGACCATGGCCTGGCGGTAGAGGGCGTCCATCCGGCCGAGCGAGGCCTTGTCGCCCTCGGTGAGGTAGCCGTCGAGGTCCTGGGCCTTGAGTATGACCTTGCTCATCTACTTCTTCTTGATGATCTCGCCCATCGCGCCGTTGCCGATGCCGACGGCGTTGCCCTCGTCGAAGTCGAGGTGGCACTCGAGGGCGTAGGTCGGGTTCACGCGGCAGACGACGTTCTCGAAGACCGCGCCGCGCTCGCCGGGGACGCGCAGGGACACGAGCTCGGTGTCGGCCACGTCGAAGCGCTTGGCCGCCTCGGGGTCGAAGTGGATGTGGCGCTTCGCGATGATGAGGCCCTTGTCCTTCTTGACCGTGCCGGCCGGGCCGACGATCTCGAAGCCGAAGGAGCCGTCGAGCTTGCCGGACTCGCGGGTGGGGCAGCCGGGGACGCCGAGCTTGAACTGGTCGGAGGCCAGGATCTCGCACTGGGTCTCCTTGCGCTCCGGCCCGAGGATGCGGACGCCCTTGAACTCGCCCTTCGGCCCCTTGATGGTGACGGTCTCCTCGCAGGCGAACTGGCCCGGCTGGACGAGGTCCTTGGTCTTCGTGAGCTGGTGTCCCTTCCCGAAGAGGAGCTCGAGGTCCTCCTTGGAAACGTGGATGTGGCGGTTGGACAGGTTGATGAGCACGCGGGTCTCGGGCATGGCTTTCCTCCTCGGATCTGCACGTGGGCTGTGTCGGCTGGGTACGACCAACTGTAGTCGGCGAAAGGCCGAAGGGTCAAGGAGCCGCGCGGCTCAGCGCAGGAGCGCGACCGCCTCTTCGAGGCCGGGGACGAAGACGACCTTGCCCGTGCGGTTGCTCTCGCGGATGAAGTCCGCGAGGGCGATGGTGTCCGAGGGGCTCGAGGCGATCAGGTCGAGGAAATCATCGAGTCCCCCGAGCTTCCATTCATCCTCTTGTACCAGTCTCGCGATCGGGCCTTTCGGACTCGGGAGCAGCTGGAATTTCATGGCAACCTCCACTATGATAGTACTTGACTATGTTATATGTAACATAGTATATATCTATACTATTGATCAAGTCCTAGAGGTTTGGATCGGCAGCGTAGTATAGAACGCGTAATTACTTATACAGGAAGGAGGAAAAAGATGAGCTCAGCATCGGTCTTTAAAAATGACGAGGCGAGGAAACGAGTGCTCGACGAGTACGAAGCCGTACTCGCGCGCTGGCCCTTGCCGCTGGAACGTTTCCGCATCGGGACCGCCTCGGCCGAGACGGCCGTACTCGCTTTCGGACCAGGAGCAACCTCGAAGACCGGCAATCCTCCCCTCGTCCTCCTCCACGGCACCGGCTCGAACTCGAGCATGTGGGTCGGAGACGCCGCGGCGCTCGGGGAAGGCCGCAGGATCTTCGCCCTCGACATTCCCGGCGAGCCGGGCCTGAGCGAGGAGCGCCGGCTCGACTGGCAGGGCCGGGGCTCGGCCGACTGGCTCGGCGAGGCGGTCGCCGCGCTCGGTCTCGGGGGAAGATCGGCTCCTTACGATCTCTTCGGCCTGTCCCTCGGGGGCTGGATCGGCCTGGGCCACGCCGCCGGCGGGCCCGCGGGCCTCCGCTCCCTCGCCCTGCTCTGTCCCTCGGGCATCGGCAGGACGAGGCCCTCCTTCACCTGGAAGGCGATCGCGGCCTCCATCCTCCTCGGCCCCCGCGCGGCCGGGACCATCACCCGTTGGCTCTACGGCGACGAGGAGCCCCATCCCGAGGCCGTCAGGGTCGGCTCCCTCGTCGCCGCGGCGACGAACCCGCGATTCGAGGCCCCTCGGCTCTACACGGACGCGGAGCTGCGGGCGGTTTCCGCGAGGGTCTTCCTGGCGGTCGGGGGGAAGGACGCGCTCCTGCGCTCAGGCGAGTCGGCGACGAGGCTCGCCCGCCTCCTGCCGGAGGCGGAGATCCACCTCCTGCACGGCAAGGGTCACGCGCTCGCCGGGCTCGGCCCGATGGTCGCGGACTTCCTCGACCGCGCCTGAGGAGGACGGAGCGGGATCCGCGCGGACTATGGCGAAATGTCGAGGGAATTCGTATAGTAGAAGGGCCGCCTCGACGAGGCGGGAAAGGCCGGTGCATGACCCCTCGCCGAGTCGCCGCTCAGCTCATCCCGCTCATCCTCTGCATGGCGGCGCCGCGCGCATTCGCCGCGCCCGGAGCGGCCTCGGGCCCGGGGCAGGACGACAAAGCGGCCTTCACGGTGCTCTCGCTCAAGGACGGTCTCCTCAACACCTCGGTGTCGGGCCTCGTCCAGGACCCGAAGGGCTTCCTCTGGATGTCGACGCAGGGCGGCCTCTGCCGTTACGACGGCATCGGCTTCAAGTACTACGAGAACGAGCCCTTCAACGACAACAGCCTCTCCGGCAATCTCGTGCAGACGATCTACCTCGACTCCGACGCGGAGGACGTGCTCTGGGTGGGCACCTACAGCGGCCTCAACCGCTTCGAGATGTCGAAGGAGCGCTTCACCCGCATCGTCTATTCGGCTGACAAGGCCGACTCGCTCTCCAACGACCTCGTCATCGCGATCTCCCGCGACGCGCGGGGTTCGCTCTGGGTCGGAACCCTCAACGGCCTCAACCGCCTCGACGAGAAAACAGGGACCTTCAAGCGCTACTTCAACGACCCGAAGGACCCCCACTCGATCCCGAACAACACTATCCGCTCACTCTTCCGCGATTCCAAGGGACGTCTCTGGGTGGGGACCACTGGCGGGGGCTTCGCCGCCTACGACTACGAGAACGACCGCTTCGACAACCTCGTCGCGCCCCCCGGCGGGGCGGGCGGCAAGATCCCCGCATCGCTCTCCCTCCAGTCCATCGCGGAGGACGCGGTCGGCTTCCTCTGGCTCGGCGCCTGGGGCACGGGCCTCGTCCGCTACTCCCCCACCGACGGCTCGGCCGAGGTCTTCCCCATGCCCGACCAGCGGATCTACGTCGTGAACACGCAGGATCCCGCCTCGGTCCGCGTGGGCACCTGGGGCGGCGGCCTCCACATCCTCGACAAGGCGACGAAGCGGATCACCTCGTACCGGACCGCGCAGGCCGTCGGCGTCCTGCCGCACGACGTGGTCTACGCGATCCTCCAAGACCGGTCCGGGGAACTCTGGGTGGGCACGAACGGGGGCGGCGTCGCGCGGATGGACCGCACGAGGAGGAGCTTCACGGCCTACGTCTCGGACTCGAGCGATCCGGACTCCCTGCCGAGCGGAAAGGTGATCGCGGCCCACGTCGACCGCCGGGGCCGCTTCTGGGCCTCGGTCTACAGCGGGGGGCTCAACCTCCTGGACGCCGCCACGGGCAAGTGGAGGCACTACCGCCACGACGCGAAAGATCCCTCGAGCCTGGCCGACGACACCTGCAATTACATCTACGAGGACTC
>CAYNPQ010000003.1:23192-31605 GCA_964399065.1 uncultured Treponemataceae bacterium
AAGGACCCGGGCTCGCTGTCCGACAACCTCGTCAACGCCCTCGCCTACGACGCCGAGGGTCACCTCTGGGTCGGCACGAACAATGGGCTCAACCGCTTCCAGGACGGCAAGTTCATCCGCTACCACTACTCCTCGGACCGGAAGGACGGGATCTCGAGCAACGCGATCCAGAGGATCTACCTCGACTCGAGGAAGGTCCTCTGGATCACGACCCGCGGCGGCGGGCTCATGCGCTACCACCCGGAGTCGGGCACCTTCACCCATTACACGAAGCGCGAGGGCCTGCCGAACAACATCGCCTACAGCATCCTCGAGGACCGCTCGGGCGACCTCTGGATCGTGACGCAGACGGGCGTCGCCCTGTACGACCGCGAGTCGGGCGCCATCAAGCGCGTGTCGCTCTACAAGGAGCTCGAGAACGCCTCCTTCAACGCGGGGTCCTGCACCGGCCCGAACGGCGAGCTCTATTTCGGCTCCGTCGGCATCATCACGAAATTCGACACGGCCCTCTACGAGCCCAACTCGCACGTCCCGCCGGTCTTCGTCACCGAGCTCAAGGCCGCGGGGAGGCAGAAGCTCCTCGCCCCGCGCTCGGGAGCCGGGGACGCGGAGTCGGTGGATCTCGAGCGATGGGAGAACTCCGTCGAGTTCAAGTTCGCGGCCCTCGACTTCCGCGATCCCGGCGCGAACGAGTTCGCCTATCGCCTCGAGGGCTTCGACAAGGACTGGACCTACTCGTCCTCGCGCAACTTCGCGACCTACACGAACCTGCCGGGTGGCAGCTACGTGTTCCACGTCAGGGCGGCCAACAACGACGGCCTCTGGAACCAGGCGGGGGCCGCGCTGCGCATCCGCGTCGCGACCTCGCCCTTCCTGACCGCCCCCGCCTTCGCGCTGTACCTCCTCGCGATCGCCTTCCTCGGCTACGGCGTCGCCAAGCTGCGGTCGGGCAGGCTCCTCGCCCTCAAGGTCGAGGAGCTGACCGCGGCCAAGGGCGCGCTCGAGGTAGCGGGCGAGGAGGCCAAGCGACTCGCGGCCGAGGCCGAGCGCGCGAACCGCGCGAAGAGCGACTTCATCGCGACGGTGAGCCACGAGATCCGCTCGCCGATGAACGGCGTCATCGGCATGGCCGAGCTCCTCGAGCGGACGAGCCTCGACGGGCGGCAATCCGAGTACGTGCGCACGATCCGCCACTCGGGCGAGACCCTCCTCGGCATCATCAACGACGTCCTCGACTTCTCGAAGATCGAGGCGGAGCGCATCGAGCTCGAGGAGCTGGCCTTCGACCCGCGCGAGGTCGTCGAGCGCACGCGCGCCTCGTACTCCCACGCGGCCTCGGAGAAAGGCATCTACCTTGAGGCCGGGATCGACGTCTTGGTCCCCCGCCTCGTCATGGGCGATCCGCTCAGGCTGGGGCAGGCGCTCTCCAACCTCACAGGCAACGCGGTGAAGTTCACCGACTCGGGCGGCGTGCGGATACGCGTCGAGGTCCTGCCCGCCGAGGGTCCCGAGTCCGGGCCGATGCTCCGCTTCAGCGTCGCGGACACGGGGATCGGCGTCAAGCCGGAGCAGATGGATCGGCTCTTCATGCCCTTCGCGCAGGCCGACCAGTCGACGACCCGGCGCTACGGCGGCACGGGCCTCGGGCTCGCCATCTCGAGGCGCTACGTCGAGCTCATGGGCGGCTCCGTGGAGGCGAACAGCGTCTTCGGCGAGGGCTCGACCTTCTCGTTCCGCGTCCCCCTCAGGGAGGCGGGCCCCGAGGCCGTCGCGGCGGCCGCGGCGGCCGCCGGGAGGCCGGCGGAGGTCCTGCGGCTCTCGGGCAAGCGCTTCCTCGTCGTCGACGACGACGCGGTCAACCGCCGCGTCGCCCTGCGCTTCATCGAGGCCCTCGGGGCCGAGGCGGAGGAGGCGGAATCCGGCCACGCCGCGATCGCGGCCCTAGGCCGCTCACGCTTCGACGCCGTCCTCATGGACTGGTCCATCCCGGGCATGGACGGCTTCGAGACGACCGAGCGCATCCGCGATCCCGCCACGGGCGCGAGGAACCCGCGGATACCGATCGTGGCGATGACCGCGCGCGCCCAGCCCGAGGACCGGGCCCACGCCGCGGCCGCGGGCATGGACGGGTACCTGGCCAAGCCGATCACCCTCGAGGCCCTCGGCCGCGAGCTCGCCTCGGCGCTCGCCGCGGCGCAGGCCGCCGAAAGCGAAGGCAGGCGGCGGCCGGATGAAGCGCCTTTCGCCCTCGCCGACTTCTCCGCCCGTTACCAGGGCGAACCGGCCCTCGCGAGGGAGATCCTCGAGCTCTTCATCGCGCACGCCCCTCCCCTCGTCGCCGAGGCCCGCGCCGCCCTTTCGCGGGGCGAGCTCGAGCTCGCGCGCGACGCGCTGCACAAGCTCAAGGGAAGCTCGGGCGCCATCGGGGGCGCGCAGGTCTGCGCGCTCGCCGCGCGGGCCCAGATGGTCGCCGCGGCCGGGGACGCGGCCGCGCTCGGCGAGCTCCTGCCCGAGCTCGAACGGGCGCTCGCCGCCCTCGAGGAGGCCCTCCGCGAGTATCTGCGCGGCCTCGGCGGCGAGGAAGGCGCCTAAGCCAGGGCGACTATCTCGCGCAGCTCGGCGAGGCTCCGGATGCTCTCGAGTCCGGAGGAGGCGTGGGCGCCCGTCTCGTCGATGAGGAGGCCGCGGCCGCCGATGGCGAGGAAGCCCTCGACGTAGCGCGGGAGGTCGTCGACGAAGAGGGTCTCGGAGGGCTCCGAGCCGCAGGCCGCGCAGACGAGACGGAAGGCCTCGGCCCGGGGCTTGCCCCGGAGCGAGCAGAAGCGGATGTCGTAGACCGCCTCGAAACAGGCCTCGATCCCGAGCTTGCGGAGCACCCGGTCCGCATGCTCGCGGGGAGAATTGGTGAAGACCGCCTTGGGCAGGGGGATCGAGTCGAGGAGCCCGCCGAGGGCGGGGTCGGGCGCGAGGCAGTACTCCTCGCCCTCGGGATGGACCGCCGCGAAGAATGGCTCCGGGTCGCGGAGACCCTTCTCGGTCGCGAGCCACTCGAGGGTCGTGCCGTAGCGCCGGGCCTCCGCCCGACGCAGCTCCTTCCCCTCCTCGTAGGATATGCCGAACCAGCCCGCGACGAACTCGTTCATCCTCCTCGCGATGTCGGCCTCCATATGCAGGGACTGGGAGTACAGGGTGTTGTCGAGGTCGAACAGGAGATAGCGGAGCATGGACCGTTGATACCACGGGGAGGCTTCGAGGGACAAGGACGGGATCCGTCCTTGACAGTCCCGCGGCCCGGGCCGGATACTCCCCGGGTGGCGAGCAGGAACCTGGTCTACGAGGCCGTCGTCCTCCGGGCGCGGGAGAGCCCCGGCGGGGATCGCGTCCTCAGCCTCATGACGGCCGAGGCCGGCCTGGTCGACGCCTTCGTCTTCGGCGGTCCCAAGTCCAGGCTCCGCTCCCTCGCCGCCCCCTACGCCTCGGGCCGCGCCTTCGTCTACCTCGATCCCGTCAAGGACTATCGCAAGCTCTCGGACTTCGAGGTGCGCGACCATTTCCCCGGAATCCGCGAGGACCTGGGCAAGCTCTGGGCGGCGGGCCTCGTGGCGGAGCTGCTGCTCAAGACCTCGGGCGGCGGCGGCGACTACGCTGAGGTGCGGGAGCTCGCCCTCGGCTGCCTCGGCGCCCTCGACCGGGCGGAACGTCCCGAGACCACCGACCTGGCCCTCGCCCTCTTCCTCTGGCGCTTCGTCGCCCTGATAGGCCTGGGGCCGGACGCGGGGGAGTGCGCCTCCTGCGGCAGGCCGCTCTCGGCGGGGGCGACCTACGCGCCCGCGACGGAGGGCTTCCTCTGCCCCGACTGCTCGCGACGGGCCGCGATGGCGGCCTCGGGCGCCGCCCCGGTCTCCGGCGAGGAGGAGCCCGCGATCCGCGGCCGGCTCGTCACGGTGAGCGCCGGCGCCCTCCGCTGGCTCGGGCGGAGCGAGGGCCTCGACTTCGCCGAAGCCCTGCGGGCCGGCATGGACAGCCCCTCCCTCGCGGGACTAAAGGCCCTAGTCTTCGACCTGGCCAGGCGCGCGGCCGAGGTCCCTCTCGCATCCTTCACCCTCGGGGCGGGCCTCGCGTGAGGTGCTTCATCGCCCTTCCCCTCCCGGAGGAGGCGCGCGAGGCCTTATACCGCTCCATGGCCGCCCTCAGGGGTCGTTGGCCACGCCTGGCCTGGGCATCGCCCGGAGGCTACCACCTCACCCTCGCCTTCCTCGGCGAGATCGGCCAGGACGCGGTCGCCTGCGCCCACCGCGCCCTCGAGGCCGCGGCCAAGGCTCCCTGCCTCGAGTTCTCGTTCTCGAGTTTCGAATACCTCCCCCCGCGGGGAAGGCCGCGAGTCCTCTACGCGGGCCTTCTGGAACAGCCGGCGGGAGCCTCCGAAACGGCATATCGTCTCCTCAACGAGGCCCTTGCCAAGGAAGGCCGGGAGGCGGGCCTGCCGCCTCTCAACGCGGAATGGGGCCCCGGCGGACGCCCCTACCTGCCCCACGCGACCCTGGCCCGCGTCAAGCCGGGGGCGGCCTTTCCCGAGCGCGAGGCCCTTTCCCGCTTCGCCCCGCCCGGGGGGGCATGGACGATCGACCGTTGCGCGCTGTACAGGTCCGAGCTCCGGCCCGGCGGCGCGGTATACTCGGAGCTCGGCGTCGTCGGGCTCCTGTCGCAGCGCGGCGATTGACGGTATAATGGCGATCCTTCAATCGGCGGGGCTCTCCCCGCGCGTTCCATCATCTGTCGACCGGAATGAGAAAGGAAGTGCCATGCGCGTCGTCGATATCATCCTGAAAAAGCGTTCGGGGGCCGAGCTCTCCCGCGAGGAGATCGCCTTCCTGATCAAAGGCTACGTTTCGGGGGAGGTGCCCGAGTACCAGGTCTCGGCCTGGCTCATGGCCGTCTGCTTCCGCGGCATGACGAGCCGGGAGACCGCCGACCTCACCGAGCTCATGCTGCACTCGGGGGACGTGATGGACCTCTCCGGCATCCCGGGGCCCTTCGTCGACAAGCACTCGACGGGGGGCGTCGGCGACAAGGTCTCACTCGTGCTCGCGCCCATGGTCGCGGCCTGCGGGGTAAGGGTGCCCATGATGTCGGGGCGGGCGCTCGGCCACACGGGCGGCACCCTCGACAAGCTCGAGTCCATGGCGGGCTACCGGACCGACCTCGACGCGGCGGCCTTCAGGGCCGGCCTCGCCGCGGAGGGCTTCGCCATGACGGGGCAGACAGCTCGCATCGTGCCCGCCGACAAGAAGCTCTACGCCCTCCGCGACGTGACCGGCACCGTCGAGTCCGTGCCCCTCATCACCGCCTCCATCCTTTCCAAGAAAGTGGCGGAGGGGGCCGAGTCCCTCGTCTTCGACGTCAAGTGCGGCCCCGGCGCCTTCATGAAGACCCGCGAGGAGGCCCGGACCCTCGCGGAGAGCCTCGTCCGCACGGGCCAGGCCATGGGCCGCCGCATCGTGGGCGTCATCACCGACATGACCGAGCCCCTCGGCCTCAAGGTCGGGAATTTCCTCGAGGTCGAGGAGTCCATCGACTGCCTCGAAGGCGAGGGTCCCGCCGACCTCATGGAGGTCACCTACCGCCTCGGCGCCTGGATGCTCGTCGCCGCCGGCAAGGCGAAGGACGCGGAAGCCGGGGCGCGGGCCTGCGAGGAGGCGATCCGCTCGGGCCGCGCCCTCGAGCTCTTCTGGTCGAACGTCCGGCGGCAGGGCGGCGATCCCGCCAAGGTCCGCGCCCTCCGCGGCTCCTGCCGCTCGCGGCACTCCTTCGAGCTCCGCGCGGCCGAAACGGGCTATCTGTCCGGGATCGAGGCCTACAAGATCGGCGTCGCCGGGGTCTACCTCGGCGTGGGCCGGGACAAGACCACCGACCCCGTCCACGCCGACGCCGGCTTCATCTTCGACAAGAAGGTCGGGGACCAGGTCGAGGCCGGTGATCGCGTCTGCATGGTATACGGCAAGGACGAGGCGAGCCTCGCCGCCGCCCGTCCCCTCGTCGAGTCCGCCCTCGCCTACTCGCGCGAGCGGCCCGCGGCGCGGAAGCTCATCCTCGAGGAAATCGCGGCCCTATGAAGTGGAACAAGTCGGAGGTGCCCGCCCTCGCGGTCCGCGAGCTCGCCTCGCGCTACGGCCTCGACGCCCTCACCGCCTCCATCCTCGCGCGCCGCGGCCTCACCGAGCCCGGCCAGCTCCTCTACTTCCTCGAGGACGATCCCCGCTACCTCCGCAATCCCTTCCTCTTCGAGCAGATGGAGGACGCGGTCGACCGCATCCTCCTCGCCGCCGACGAGGGCGAGAAGGTCCTGGTCTTCGGCGACCGCGACACCGACGGCATCACCGCAACGGTACTCGCGGTGAAAGCCCTCCGCGACCTCGGCCTCGAGGTGGCCTGGCGGGTCCCGGGCGCGAACGAGCCCTACGGCCTCACGAAGGCGGCCGTGGAGGAGTTCGCCGCCGCGGGCGGCAGCCTGATACTCACCGTCGACTGCGGCATCTCGAACCACGCCGAGGTCGAGCGGGCGGCCGAGCTCGGGGTCGACGTCATCATCGCCGACCACCACCGCCTCCAGGCCGAGAGCCCGCCCGCGGCCCTCGCCGTCCTCGACCCCAAGCTGCCCGACTCGGGCTACCCCTTCCGCGACCTCGCCGGCTGCGGCGTCGCCTACAAGCTCGCGGCGGCCCTCAAGCTCGCCCGCACGGGCATCTACAAGCAGCAGGTCGCCCTCCTCAACGTGCGGCCCGCGAACGACTCCTACATCATCGAGGCCGTGCGCCTCTCCAACCTCGTCGAGACCGGACGGATCCGCGAGACCATCGTGCCGGGCATGGTGGACCTCGAGCGGACCCGCCTCGTTCCCTTCCTCCAAGGCAGGCAGATCTTCGTCTGGGACGGTGATATCCAGCGCCGCCTCCTCGAGAAGGCCCTCGGCAAGGGCGCCGAGGTTTATTTCTACGACCTCGCCCCGGACGCGGGAGCATTCATCCCCCAGGCCAAGGGGCAGAGCCTCGTCAGGCTCAAGGAGCTCTCCCGGATCGGCCGCTACCAGGCCGAGCCCCTCGAGGAGATCGACGTCCTCGAGAACCTCTTCGTCTCCTTCGCCCTCCGCAAGGCCGACTGGTTCGGCGCCGACGACCTCGAGGCCCTCCAGCTCGTCGCCCTCGGCACCATAGCGGACCTCATGCCACTCAGGGACGAGAACCGCATACTCGTGCGGCGCGGCGTCGCCTCGATCAACCAGAAGCCGAGGCCGGGCCTCTCCGAGCTCCTCGCGGCGCTCAACCTCCTCGGCAAGAAGCTCGGCGCCGTGGACCTCGCCTGGCAGGCCACGCCCGCGATCAACGCCGCGGGCCGCATGGGCGAGCCCGCCGCGGCCGTCTCCCTCCTCCTCTCCGAGGACCGCGCCGAGCGCGAGGCCCTGGCGGCCAAGGTCGTGCAGATGAACCTCGACCGCCGCCAACTCGGGGGCGAGAGCTGGGACCGGCTCCTTCCCCTGGCCCGGGAGAGCCTCCCGGCCCACGGCGAGAAGCTCGCCCTCGTCGGCAGCGCCGACGTGGCCGTCCACCGGGGCATCACCGGCCTCCTCGCCTCCCGCCTCACCTCGACCCTCAAGGTGCCCGCGATCGTCGCATCGTTCCAGGAGGACGGCACCGTGGTCGGCTCCATACGCGCGGTCCGCGGCTTCCCCGTTTCCTCCTTCCTCGAGGCCTGCGCGGACCTCTTCATCGACTACGGCGGCCACGACGCGGCCGCGGGCTTCTCCCTCAAGGCCGCCGCCTGGGCCGAGTTCGAGGCCCGCGCCGCCGCCTACTCCCAGGCCCTCGAGCTCTCCGACGAGGAAGAAAGCATCACGGTCGACGCCGAGCTGCCCCACGACTACCTCAAGCCCGAGCTCACCTCCCTCGCCGAGCGCTTCGAGCCTTACGGGGAGGAGAACGGGCCCCTCGTGTTCCTGGCCCGGGACGTGCCCATCGTGGACGCCCAGATCGTCGGCAAGAAGGAGTCCAACCACCTCAAGCTCACCCTCGACTTCGGGGCCTACAAATGGCCCGCCCTCCTCTGGGACGGCGCCCAGCGCCTCGGCCGGGATTTCGCCTTCGACGCGGCCACCAAGCGGGGGGACCGGCTCGACCTCGTCTTCAAGGTGACCATCAACCGCTGGAACGGCCTGGACCAGCCCCAGCTCGATGTCTTCGACGCGAGGCGGACAGGCAGCGAGGAGTAGCGAACGGCGCCATGATCGACGGATCACGCGTCCGACCTCTTGACGAAAAGCGCCTCCTTTTGGTAAGTTACGGCTGTCGCCGCTATGCGATCCCCGGTTGTGTAATGGTAGCACGACAGACTCTGGATCTGTTTGTGGGGGTTCGAATCC